>JBAYPL010000020.1:0-18746 GCA_041677745.1 Kapaibacterium sp. (SeqCode) | reverse complement strand
GTCAATCCGGGTAATTTCCTCGATAAAGAATCAGAAGTTAAAATTGCTACAAGCGATGACCTGACACTTGAACAAAAAACTGAATCTATAAATATAAAGGCTGTTTCTAATTTAACTGAATCCGGATACATAGTAAGATTCAAGGTACCGTTTATTTTCATTGGATTTGCAGCAAATCCGGCAAGCAAAAATAATTTTGTCGAATTTGGTGCTACTTTTGTGGTACATGATTATGATAATGAATTCCGTCCCGAAGAGAAGACTGAGATAGCTTCCTCTGCATTTTCTCAGTATGACCCTTCTACATACGGCTCTCTTGTGATTGTTCCGCATAACAAATGGTACGGTGAATCAGTCAATATTTACACAGAAGATATTATCAAAGGATTGATGGAATACGGATTTTAAGATAATTCTTTCTTACAGAAGTTTTATTTTCTTATTACTTGCTGCTGAAGGAAACACAAGGAGGAAAGCTTTTCCGATGATGCTTTTCGCAGGTATCAATCCGAATTTCCTCGAATCTGAACTTTGTTCAATATTATCTCCTTGAACAAAATAGTAATCGTCTTTTAATACAAGCTTTTTAGTATAGAATGGATTTGCATTTATTGAATCAACTATTTGCCGGAAAATCTCACCTTCATTTATCAATATGGATGATAAATACTTAAAATTATTGACATTTACTTCGATGCTGCCACCTTTAGAAGGTATCTTAATTTCATGTCCGTGATGGTTTACGGAATTTTTTTTCAATAAATATTTATGTTTCGAATCAGGATTGCGTGATATGATCATTGTATCCCCCGGTACACCTACTATGCGTTTAATCAAGAAATTGTCGTCATGTACGTTGCCGGTTTTCATAGCATCGAAAACAATAACGTCACCCAAATCGGGAGAAATAAAGTTTAGCCTCAAATCCACTCCAAAATTACTTCCAAGAATCGGTAGTCGAGACGGAATACCAAAGAAATAAGCGATTCTGCTAACCATGACAACATCACCGTCATGAAGTTCAGGTTGCATTGACCCTGACTCTACTCTATAAAACTCAAGAACAAATATTTTTAGAAATAAAACAACAATCAAAGCAAAAAAAAACACTTCTGCAATCATGCGGAAGCTTAGACTTTCTACCCGCTCACTATCAGAAGTGTTTTTAAAAATATTTGCTGTTTTCATTTATCTGATGATAGTACCCATACGTCCAAATCTTATTGAAGCTATTTTGTCAATAAGCTGCGAAATCGGTAAGTTTGTATCCCAAGACCAATAAACAACCATCGGTGAGCCGACTACATTATCATAGGGTACAAATCCCCAGTAGCGTGAATCAAGACTGTTGTCTCTATTATCACCGAGAGCAAAGCAGTAATCCCTTGCGACTGTATAATTGGTAACAATTTGATTGTCAATATAAACATTACTCGATGTTGAAGTAACTTCATGACCTTCGCGTGTAATGAAGACATCCCACTGTCTGATATTCTGTGGAGTGAGTTCGATTACGTCACCTTTTTTAGGTATTCTTATCGGTCCGTAATTATCTCTTGTATAACCGAGTCCGGGAGGAAAGGTTCTCTGTTTGTCACCCGGGTAGATGGGCTGATTTCTGTCATATTGACCATTTTCCGGCAATTCCATCTCTTTACCGTTAACAATAAGTTTTTTGTTTGAAATTTCAAGTACATCGCCGGCAGTTGCTACACAACGTTTAAGATAATACACAAACTCAGTAGGCTCTACTTGGTCTCTGTCTCCCGGATAAATAAAGACAATTACATCTTCTTTCTCCGGTTCTTTTATACCCGGAAACTTATAAAACGGAATTGGAATATTAAAGAATGGAATCAGCTGTGGTGTAGTAGGTCCGTAAAGAAATTTATTTACAAAGAGGAAATCTCCGGTCATAACGGTATTCTCCATTGAACCGGTTGGAACTACAAATGAAGCTATGGCTGCTCCATTTATAAACATAACTACAACAATTGCTCCAAGAATAGTTTTGACCCAAGAAATTAATTGTTCTCTTGGTGTTTCGGGCTTTTTCTGTTCTTTCTTCTTATTTTTAAGATAATTAACAAAACTAAATGCCGGCTTGTTATTCATTTTACCTCTTCATTAATATTAATCTATACTTAATACAGCAAGGAAAGCTTCCTGCGGAATTTCGATACTGCCTACTTGTTTCATACGTTTCTTACCTTCTTTTTGTTTCTCGAGAAGTTTTCTTTTCCTTGAAATATCTCCTCCGTAACACTTAGCGGTAACATTCTTCCTTAGAGCTTTTACGTTTGATCTTGCGATTACCTTAGCTCCGATTGATGCTTGAATTACAACTTCAAACATTTGACGTGGTATCAATTCTTTAAGTTTATCACATAATTTTTTACCCCAATCATAAGATTTGCTTCTATGTACGATGGAGGACAAAGCATCAACGGGTTCACCATTCAGGAGTATATCAAGCTTAACCAAGTCTCCTTTACGGTAATCCAAAAATTCATAATCAAGTGATGCGTAACCGCGTGTAAGTGATTTTAATTTATCGTAGAAATCAAAAACTACTTCTGCCAGCGGAAGCTCCCAATGCAAATCAACACGCGTTTGAGACAAGTATGTTTGATTTGTCATTATGCCTCTTCTATCCATACATAATTTCATCAGGTTGCCGACAAACTCATGTGGAGTAAGTGTTTGAGCTTTTATGAATGGTTCTTGAATTTCAACAATCTCCGATAATTTCGGTAATTCAGCCGGATTATCAACAAAAACTTCAGTTCCGTTTGTTTTCAACACTTTATATCTTACGTTTGGAACAGTTGTAACGATTGTCTGGTTAAATTCTCTTTCTAATCTTTCTTGGACTATTTCCATGTGGAGCAAGCCAAGGAACCCGCATCTGAACCCGAAACCCAGAGCAGTTGAAGACTCCGGTTCATAAGTGATGGCAGAATCATTAAGTACAAGTTTTGCAAGTGCCTCCCTTAAATCCTCGAAATCATCTGAATCTGCAGGATAAATACCGGAAAATACCATTGGTTTGACTACCTGAAATCCTTCTATTGCTTTGTTGCACCTGTTTTTATCATAGGTCACTGTATCTCCGACCTTAGTGTCATGCAGGTCTCTAATGCTTGCGGTAAAGTATCCGACACTTCCGGCTTGCAAAAACTTTGTTCGCTGACGCGACATGTGCAATATACCGACCTCTTCAGTTTCATAGACTTTACCTGTCATCATAAAGAGCACTTTTTCATTTTCACGCAGAGTGCCTTCAAATACACGAATGTTCACTATAACACCTCTGTACGAATCATACACGGAGTCATAAATCAATGCCTTCAATGGCGCATCGGGATTGCCGGTTGGTGGAGGTACTTTTGATACAATTGCTTCAAGTATCTCTTTAATACCAATTCCTTGCTTAGCTGATGCTAATATAATTTCATCTTCTTTGGAACCTATCAACTCCATCACCTGATGTTTTACATCATCTACAGTGGTCTGTGCTGAAGGTAAATCAATCTTATTTAGAACTGGGATAATTTCAAGGTCGTTACCGATTGCAAGATAAAGGTTACTTATGGTCTGAGCTTCAATTCCTTGAGTTGCATCAACCACAAGTAGAGCACCCTCACAAGCTGCAAGTGAGCGGGATACCTCATAGGTAAAATCAACATGACCCGGTGTATCAATCAGATTGAGAATATATTCCTCTCCGTCGTCGGCTTTATAATTCATCTGTATTGCATGCAATTTAATCGTTATGCCGCGCTCCTGTTCAAGGGGATTATTATCGAGTATCTGATTATTGGTCATTTGACGAGCAGTTACTCTGCCTGTAAATTCGAGTAGTCTGTCGGCTAACGTGGATTTACCATGGTCTATATGAGCAATGATACAAAAATTTCTAAATTTCTTTAACGGTAACTTTTCCATGTTTCCTAAGTAAAGATACAAAAATATACAATATTATATTGACGTATTATTTTTATTTTAATTAGATGCTCAATAAAATATGTTCTATATTGACATATATTTAATTTATAGCCTATATAATTAATTCTTTCCATTTATTTCGATTTTTAATCTTCAAAATCTTTGGAGATAATTTTATATTAACATAAGCAAATATGTCAATGTAATTTTTGTTTATATGGTAAAAGATAGTTAATTTTGTACTTATATACCACTTAATTTGAAATTAAATATTTTAATAATATTCACAGGTTAAAAATGTCGAATTATAAAATCGTATGGACTAAGATTGATGAAGCTCCCGAACTCGCCTCCTATTGCTTATTACCTATAATTAAAAGATTTACTGATGGAACCGACCTGAGTATAACGACAAGTGATATTTCGCTCTCAGGAAGGATATTGGCAAATTTTCCGGAATATTTAGAAGAGCATCAACGAATTCCAGACAATCTTTCAATGCTTGGTGAATTGGTAAAATCCGAAAATGCTAATATAATCAAACTTCCAAACATCTCTGCTTCAATACCACAACTACATGCTGCAATTAAAGAACTTCGCTCTAAAGGATTTAATGTCCCGGAATATCCTGAAGAAGCAATTAATGAAGAGCAGAGAGCAATTAAAGACAGATATTCCAAATGCCTCGGGTCAGCCGTTAATCCGGTTTTAAGGGAAGGTAATTCTGACAGAAGAGCTGCTGCATCAGTTAAGAAATTTGCTCAGAAATATCCTCACAAAATGATGAAACCTTGGTTAAAAGATTCAAAGACCAGAGTTGCTTTTATGAAATCAGGCGATTTCTACGGTACTGAAACATCATATACCATGAACAAAGAGGACAGTGTTAAAATCGAACTTCATTCGAGTAGCGGTGAGGTAAAAGTTCTTAAACCATATTTCAAGTTAAAGGATAAAGAAGTTATTGATACAGCAGTCATGAATGTTCGTTCCCTTCGTGCATTCTATGAAGAACAAATTATTTCTGCAAAAAATGATGATGTATTATTTTCATTGCACTTAAAAGCTACAATGATGAAAGTTTCCGATCCGATTATGTTTGGTCATGCTGTTTCGGTATATTATAAGGAAGCTTTGGACAAACATTCATCTACTCTAAAAGAAATTGGAGCTAATGTTAATAACGGATTGGCTGATATTTTGGAAAAAATCAAGAAATTGCCTGATGAAAAGAGAGCAGAAATCGAAAATGATATTAATCAAATCTATAAATCAAAGCCTGCTCTTGCAATGGTGGATTCTCGTTACGGAATAACTAATCTGCATGTACCGAATAATATTATTATTGATGCTTCTATGCCTAATGTCGTTCGAGACGGCGGTAAAATGTGGAATTCAAACGATGAATTGCAAGATTGTATAGCAGTCATACCCGATAGAGCTTACGCTTCGATGTATGCTGCAATAATTGATGATGCGAGAATTAACGGTCAATTTGACCCGGCTGTCATGGGTTCTGTATCTAATGTCGGATTGATGGCACAGAAAGCTGAAGATTATGGCTCTCACGACAAAACATTTGAGTCTGAAAGTGACGGCATAATCAAAGTCATTGATTCTCAAGGCAATGTACTTCTCGAACAAAAAGTAGAAAAAGGCGATATATTCAGAATGTGCCAGACCAAAGATTTACCGGTTAAAGATTGGACGAGTTTAGCAGTCAAACGCGCAAGAAGTGCATCTGTGCCTGCAATTTTCTGGCTGGACGAAAACAGAGCACACGACAGGGAAATTATCAAGAAAGTTAATGAATATCTTAAACTAAATGATACTGAAGGTCTGGACATCAAAATAATGAATCCTGCCGATGCAATGAACTTTACACTCGAAAGAGTGCGTAAAGGTTTGGATACAATATCTGTTACCGGAAACGTACTAAGGGATTATTTGACTGATTTATTCCCTATTCTCGAACTCGGAACAAGTGCAAGAATGTTATCTATTGTTCCTCTCTTGAATGGTGGCGGATTGTTTGAAACAGGTGCCGGAGGCTCTGCTCCTAAACATGTTCAACAACTCTTGAAAGAAAATCACTTGCGTTGGGATTCATTGGGTGAGTATTGTGCTTTGGTTCCTTCACTTGAACTTGCTTATGAGAAAACGGGCGATGAAAAAATTAAGGTAATTGCAAACGCTCTCGATAAAGCTATTGGTGTTTATCTTGAAAATGGTAAACTTCCTTCGCGTAAAGCCGGTGAGATTGATAACCGAGCCAGTTCTTTCTATTTGGCAATGTATTGGGCAAATGAACTCTCGGTACAAAATGAAAATACTTGCCTAAAAGAACGTTTTAGCGGCATTTATTCTAAGCTGAAAGAAAATGAATTGAAGATTTTTACTGAGATGATTGAATGTCAAGGTAAGCAAGCCGACATCGGCGGGTATTATATGCCTAATCAGCAAATGACCGAAAGCATTATGAGACCATCGAAGACATTCAATGATATTATTGACAACATGTAGTTAATTTATTGAATTTGATTTACATTAATTTGACTATCAATTAAAAAAGCGAAGTTGTTTCATCAAAACATCTTCGCTTTTTTATAACTCATTAATCAATATTAACTTGCTCTAAGAGCCTCAGCTCCGCCAACTATCTCAAGCATTTCGGTTGTGATGGCTGCTTGTCTCGCCTTATTGTATTGAAGCTCAAGTTCAGAGATGAGTTCATTTGCATTTCTTGTAGCATTATCCATAGCAAATCTGCGAGCCGCCTGCTCAGCAGCGTTTGACTCAAGTAAAGAACGCCATATTTTGATGTTTACAAGTTTAGGCAACAAATCGTCGAGAATTGACTTTTTATCTGGTTCAAAAATATAGTCTGTTTCAGATTTTTCTATGGCTTTTGTTTTACCGATGTTTACAGATTCACCCGAAACAATAGGCAGTACATTTCTAAGCTTAGGTTCTTGCTTGATAACACTAACAAACTCATTACCGATAGTCAGGATTTTGTCATACTTACCTTCGACGAAATCAATATTGAAAGTATCAACAATATTTCTTGCTATACTGAAATTAAGTTCAGAGAATATTCCTGTAAATTCAGCGGCAATATCATAATGTCTCTTTTTAAAAAATGCATAGGCTTTTTTGCCTATCGGGAGAACCTTGATATTAGCACCCGGATGCTCTTTAGGAAGCTGATTATTAATGATATTTACAGATTCTTTTAATAAATTCGTATTGAACGAACCGCACAAACCTCTGTCCGAAGTTATTACAATAACGAGAATATTCTTAACTTCAGAACTTTGTCTTAATAGCGGGTTTTGATAATCAGAGTTTGATGAAGAAGATACATTAGTCAGAATCATATCCAATTTTTCAAAATAAGGACGTGCAGACTCAATCGAAGTCTGTGCTCTTTTGAGCTTCGCCGTGGCAACCATTTTCATGGCTGAAGTAATTTTAGCGGTATTTTTTACGCCCTTTATTCGGTTTCTGATATCTCTTAATGTAGCCATAGATAAAAATTCCGTAAAATTTAATAAGTTAAATAATTCTTAGAAAGATACTCGCGGACGTAATCATCTACAGATACTTCCAAATCAGCCGGCTTATAATTAACTCCCGATTTGAAAAGCTTACTCATGTCCGCTTTAGTATAATTTTGATATTGGTTAGTAAGACTTTCAGGCATATCTACATATTCGATAACCGGCTCCAAATCCATTGATGCAAATACCGAACGTGCCAAATCGTTCCACGAACGAGCAACACCGGTTCCGATATTAAAAATACCGCTTATTTCAGGATTCATATATATTTGCCACATTATTTCACACGCATCTTTGACATATACAAAATCCCGCATTTGTCCGCCGTCTTTATATTCAGGTGTATTCGAGCGGAATAAATTTACCTTACCGGTTTGAATTATTTGATTATATGATTTGTAAACCATACTTGCCATACTGCCCTTATGATATTCGTTCGGTCCAAAGACATTGAAAAACTTGAGACCGGTAAAAATCTTATCATAGGCATTATTTAAAACCCATAGGTCGAAAATATGCTTAGAAAAACCATAACCGTTCAAGGGTACCAAATCATCATAATTTTTATCGTCATAACCCTTAGCTCCATCTCCATAGGTAGCTGCAGAGCTGGCATAAATAAGTCTGACATTTTCACGCACAGCGAATTTGGCGATATCTACTGAATATGAATAATTATTGTCGAATAAATAATCCATATCATTTTCGGTTGTAGAAGAACAGGCGCCAAGATGAAAGATTGCATCAATTTTCCCGTCGAACTCTCCACTGTTAAGTTTATTTCTGAAATCATTCTTATGAAGATAGCTTTCAAATTGCTTACCGTGTAAGTTTTTCCATTTAGCACTCTGTCCTAAATGGTCAACAACAAGGACATCTTTAACGCCCTTGTTGTTGAGTGTTCTAAGAAAACACGAACCAATAAATCCTGCACCACCTGTAAGAACTATCATGATAATCAGATAGATTTCTTAAATGAGGAAATAAAATTCTTAATTGCATCGCCGAGTTTTTCGTTATTCTCTTTTGTAATTTCTTTTCTATCAAGAATATCGTTTAAAACATCAGAATGCAAGTTATTCATATAGTCGAAATATTCTTTTTCGAACCTGTCAATATGCTCAAGCGGAATTTCATCAAGGTAGCCATTTGTTGCAGCATAAATAAGAATTATCTGCTTATCCACCGAAAGTGGAGAAAACTGCTTCTGCTTGAGAATTTCAGTCAGAAGAGCACCTCTTTTAAGTTTAGCCTGAGTTGATTTATCAAGATCAGAACCGAATTTAGCAAAAGCTTCAAGCTCACGAAACATAGCGAGCTCCAATTTCAATGGTCCGGCAATTTTTTTCATCGCCTTAATCTGTGCTGAACCACCCACGCGAGATACAGAGATACCAACGTTAAGTGCAGGTCTGATACCGGCATTAAACAAGTTAGGCTCCAAATATATCTGACCATCGGTAATAGAAATCACATTGGTTGGGATATATGCCGAAACGTCACCCGCTTGAGTTTCAATAACCGGCAATGCAGTCATTGAGCCACCACCTTGATCATCAGAGAACTTAGCTGCTCTTTCGAGTAATCTTGAGTGGAGATAGAAGATATCACCCGGATAAGCTTCACGTCCGGGAGGTCTTCTCAGAAGCAAAGATACTTGACGATATGCGGCTGCTTGTTTAGACAAGTCATCATAAATTATGAGTGAGTGCATACCATTGTCGCGGAAGAATTCTCCCATAGATGCACCGCAATAAGGAGCAATAAACTGTAGAGGAGCAGGGTCGGAGGCATTTGCGGCAACAACGATAGTATAATCCATTGCTCCGAATTCTTGCAGGTATGAAACCACGTTCGCTACAGTAGAGCCTTTTTGTCCGACAGCAACATAGATACAATAAACAGGATTGATACCTCTTCTTTTAGCTTCTTCAGAATGAGTATATTTCTGATTGATTATAGTATCGAGAGCAACAATTGTTTTACCGGTCTGTCTATCACCGATGATAAGCTCTCTCTGTCCACGACCGATAGGAATAAGAGCATCTATTGCTTTAATACCCGTCTGGAGTGGTTCCTTTACCGGTTGACGATAAATAACGCCGGGTGCCTTACGCTCAATTGGCAGGAACTTCTTAGCTTCAATAGCACCTTTGCCGTCAATAGGAATTCCGAGAGGGTTAACAACCCTTCCTAAAAGCTCGTTACCAACAGGTACAGAAGCAACACGATTAGTACGGCGAACGATATCACCTTCTTTAACGAGGCTGTCATCTCCGAAAAGGATAACTCCCACGTTATCTTCCTCAAGGTTCAACACCATACCGAAAACATCATTCGGGAACTCCACAAGCTCCGATGCCATTACTTTGTTTAATCCGTACACACGGGCAACACCGTCACCTACCTGTAGAACAGTACCAACTTCATAGATATCGGCTTCATTTTCAAAACCGGTCAGTTGTCGGCGAAGTATCGCTGATATTTCTTCCGGACGAACATCTGCCATGATTAATTACCTTTATATAATTTTTGTTTCTTATTGTTCAATATTTATTAATTCAATTTACCTTCAATCAGCTTATATCTAAGTCTGGCGAGCTGGTTTTTAACGGAAGCATCATAGATTTTGTCCTCGATTCTAACCATCAACCCGCCTTTGATATCCGGTTCGATTTTGAAATTGGGAATAATCTGCTTCTGTAGTTTCGATGATAATTCAGACAAAATTTTAGTTTTGAGTACATCATTGAGTTCTCTTGCAGTAATAATATCTGCTTTGATAATATTTTTCTCTTGAAGATAAATACTTTCATAGGAACTGATTATATCCAAGATAAAATTTTCTCTTTGTTTTTCTGCAATCAATTGAAGGAAATTGTATGACATTTCACTGACTATGCCACTGAACAACTCTTTAATAATCTCTTTCTTTTTCCATGTTTTAATTACTGGGCTTTTCATAATTGCCGACAATTCCCCGGAAGTATTCAGGTAATTGTTGATAGTCTTAAAATCATTATAAACATTATCAATAACGCCGGCAAGTTTTGCAGTTTCAAAAATTGCTCTGGCATATCTGAGTGAAACGCGCTGCTCAGTCATATACTTTTCTTAGTTTTTATTTAACTGTTGAATATAATTATCTACTAACTTATAGTCTTTGTCTTTATCAAGTTTATCGTTAAGAATTTTTTCTGTTGCAATGACAACCATGTCTGCAACTTCATTTCTCAGTTGCTTCAATGCTTGTTGTTTGCTTATTTCGATTTCTTTCAGAGCATCTTCGACTTTAGCTTTTTTAACATTTTCGGCATCTTCTACAGCACGTCTAAGCTGAATTTCAGCTTGTTCTCGACCTTTGCTCAACATATCATTAATCTGCTGTTGAGCATTGTCAAACTGTGTTTGGCTTTTTGCAAGCAGCTCTTTAGCGGATTTTTCCGCTTCTTTAGCAGAGTCAATGGCAGTCTGGATATTTTGTTCACGCTGGTTAATGGCATTGACAATTGCCTTGCCGCCAAATTTTACCACGAGAAACAGAAATATACCAAAATTTACGAAGGTCCAGAACATTAAACCGTGAGGTATATTCAGAATCGAATCCATTTGTTTCCTGAGTTAATTATACTTGTTGAAAAAATAAGGGACTGATGATATATCAACAATCGTAATCACAGCTAAAAGCTTTCAGTTTTGCCCTCAGCCCCTTTGCTTTTTTAAAATTATTACTTGATAGCTAATAACAAGCAGATAACTGCGGCAAACATCGCAACACCTTCGATAAGAGCAGCAGCAATGATCATGGTAGTTCTGATATCTCCGGCTGCTTCGGGTTGGCGTCCACTTGCTTCTAATGCAGCTGATGCCAATCTGCCGATACCCATACCCGCTCCGAAAACTGTAAATCCTGCGCCTAAACCGGCGGCTAAGAATGCTAATGCAGTTGCGTCCATTATTTTATACTCCAATTAATACGAAAATTAAATTAAAAATTATCAAAAAAAATCAATTTCAAATTAATGTGCATGTTGCTCATGACCGTGTTCGTGGTCACCATGCGACCCTATTGCCAAACCTACAAATATTGATGTCAAAATGGTAAACAGATAGGCTTGTATAAATGCTACCAATAATTCAAGAGCATATATAAACAACGAAAATGCTGTTATTGCCGGCGAAAGTGCTACTGAATTGAAGAAGAACAGCACTCCAAGCAAGGAAAGTAATATTACGTGTCCGGCAGTCATGTTTGCAAAAAGACGTATTGTCAATGCAAATGGCTTAACAAGCAGACCTATTATCTCAATCGGTACCATGATAAATGCAAGCCACCAAGGAGCACCTCCCAATAAGTGATGGAACCATGCACCGACTCCCGACACTTTCATTGCTGTTATATTTATTACAAAAAATGCGGTTACGGCTAAAGTTGCTGTAACGGCTATGGCACCTGTAGGTGTATGTGCACCAGGTATAAGACCAAGTAAATTCATTGCCAATATAAAAAAGAATAAAGACATGAAATACGGAAGTAAGAAATCTGCGGCTTTTCTTGACGGAATATTCGGTCGTACAATTTCATCTCGTACATATAAAATGACTGTTTCAATAGCATTTTGCAATCCTTTTGGTGCTTTACCCGGATTTTTTTTGTATGCACCGGCTACTTTCTTGAAAAGAAATGCACAGATAAAAATTGCGAACCACTGGAACAATACAAAATTCGTAATTGATAGGTCAAGTGCTGGCGGCATACCTGTTGAAGCTTTGACTATTTGTTTATGCCCGTGATGTTCTTCAACTAAATACTTACCGGAAGCAAGCGCCTGTTCGGTATTCATGAATACATCCAATCCTTCATCATAATAAATCTTGGGCAAATCACATATCTTATAGGCTCCAAAGTAAAATGCATCATGATCGGACAGCTTTCCTAAAAGCTGCATAAAGACTTCACCCCTGTCGCCGCCTTCTTCCGGCTTTGGTTCATGGTGCAAGCTTTCCAAAGCCTGTTGTTCCGTTGTTTCAATATTCTGATAACCGTCTGATTTTGCTAACAATTGACTGTCAATTGAGACATTAGAAGCCATTTGCTGTCCTTAATTATTTCTTAGTGTGCGTTTAAAAAAAATGCTGTAACGTTTGTTTAAATATAATATTTCAATAATCAATACTATAAAGTAAGATAGAATGAATGTCAATCCTAAGTACAATTCATCCATTTTGAATATCTTTAAAAAAACAAAGAACAATATTAATACTATGGCGAAACGAATTATCATCATTGTATAAAATTTCCGAACAAATGTTCGCCAATTATCATTTATTATTCGCTTGACATAAAAGATAGAAACCATTAGGTTCACTGTATTCATTATCAAAGCAGCCAGTATAGACACAAGTTCCATTTTATTTTTTCTTGTTTACTGCCATCACTGTTTTGAATAAACTATACATGCCGGCTACAAATCCGAGAAGTGTCATGATGATTGTCCATGTAGGACTTGTTCCGTATCGCTCATCAATAAGATAATAGCCTACTAATGCACCAATTAGCACAGGCAAAAAAGTCTCGGTACCAAGAGTCAGGTATCGCGAACTTTCAGCAATCATCTTATGCCGTTTCTCTTGCTCTTTCTCTTTGTCTGGCATATATTTTATTTTATGTCAAAAAACGAAAGTACAAAAATAACGGTTTTTGATGTTATAAACAAAAGGTTTATATTTTTTATGACTTATATATTTAAACTATTCCGGGAAATATCGCTTTTATACTTGATTAGAGTATGTTTAGACGTTCTTTTTTATTTGACCTTGCTGTGAATTTAATTTTGTACCGATTATACTTTCGAGAATAAATATAATTATCGGTTATAAGTCAAAAGTCCATATCACTTCACCTTTCATGTTGATGTAGTGTAGCTTGTCATTATAATAAACTTTTGCAAATCCATTCAGAAAATCTTCAGCAAAATCATATTGCGGCTGAATTACAAAGTTGCCTTTATAATCAACATATCCGAACTTCCCGTTATAATCTACAGGAGCTAGTCCTTGCTTAAAATTACCAACGGATAAATATCGGTCTTTGAATGTCCAATTGCCCTCTTTATCAATAAACCCCTTGTATCCGTCTGCATCGCTGACAGAGGCATATCCTTCTGAAAATTCATTTGCAGATACGAATTTATAATCTATTATAAGCTTGCCATTTTTATCTATGAATCCGAAAGCTTTACCATCCATGACTCGTGCCATACCGTCACTAAATGATTGTGCCCTGACGAATTGCGGGCTAATCGCCATCTCACCGTCTCTATTTATGAAGCCCCATTTGTCGTCAACCATCACGGCAGCAAGGTCTTCAGAGAAACTCTCTGCTCTCGAATATGTGGATTTATTAATGAATGTTCCAGTTTTATCAATATATGAAAAATTGTCGTCCTTAAGTACAAGAGCCCTTCCGTTTACGAAGGGACCGGCATAACGAAACGGTATCGAGATAATATCATATCCTCGGTTATCACAGTAATTGTAATAAATAAATTCATCTCTGAGACCTCTATTTTTTGCTACCATTGCTATTAGCCCATCGGAGTACTGTCCGTGCTTAATACCACCCATATTACAACTCGTATGTCCATTTTCGTTTATTATTATATTATCATAAGCGATGACAATAAACCACAAAACATCTGCCTTTAAAAGAGATGCATAGCCCTCATTAAAATAAGCTTGTTTAGGCAAATTAAACGATTTGATTTTCTTATTGCGATACTTAAAATTGGTGAATTCAATATAAGAACTGTACTGCGGCTGAATTATCAGCTGTCCTGTTGAGTCTATGAATCCGATTTTACCGTCTGCTATAATCGGCATGGGTCGGGAATTCAATATGATTATGTTGGAAATCAATATTATAAATGTCAAAACATTGAATATATACCAACTCCTGTAAATCATTAGTAATGATCCTTATATTTGTCCTAAATAAATATAAGTAGCTAAAGTCCAATAGGGTAAATTACAAGTTAAAAAAATACCATAAGGACTTTAGTAATGAATAAAAATAACATTATTCAGCCAAATAATCAACAAATTAGACAAGATTTTTTTTCAAGAACCTTGTATCTCGGTATAAGAGTGATAAATACTGCAATTGAACTTACACTTTGGTTAGATAAGTCGTTTGAAGTTGAAGACGGGATGAGTGAATATCAAGCCACACTTCAATTATTCTAAGTTGATAGGGGGTCATTTTCAATTCTTGATTTTTTTTTTGTAAAATGCGGATTATATATGTATTGTTAGTTTTTGTTTATTTTATTTTGGACAGCTATGAATGATCCTGAGCATTCATTTAATAAGTTGTTAAGACGTTGATATTTAAAATTAATTAGAAATACACTACTTATCAGTCTAAAAGCTCATTTGTGGAATTTATTGACACATATTTAAAGACATATTTTAATCATGAGCATAATATTTATAGTTTTATTAATCTAAGAATAATACAGGAGAATCTAAAAATCAAGCAGAACATCAGCTTATGATTTTTTTGATAAACAATCGTGCATATACAAAAAAACATATAAAAATACCTCATTTTAAGATAATATTCGTTATTTTTGCTGTTAACAGAATTTAAGAATTTATGAATGATTTAACACATGCTTCAGGTAATACAATACCAAAAGAAAGGTGATATTGTAGTGGAGGAACTGCCTCCACCATTATGTCCGAATGGCGGAATCCTAGTCAGGACAGCATATTCGTTGATTAGTGCCGGGACAGAAAAGTCATCTGTATCAAAGGCAAAATCTTCGCTACTTGACAGAGCAAAGAAACAACCTGAAGATGTGAAATTAGTTTTGGAATTTTTAAAAAAAGACGGGATATATTCAACTTATAAGAGAGTGAAGTCTAAACTTGATTCATACAAGATGCTTGGTTATTCTGCATCCGGTATTGTGGTTGAATCGAAGAGTCCGTCATATTTCCCGGGTGACAGAGTCGCTTGTGCCGGTGTGGGCTATGCCAATCATTCAGAGCTTATGGCAATACCTACAAACCTTGCTGTCAAAATCCCCGACAATGTTGACCTTCACTCTGCCGCCTATACCACTGTTGCTTCGATAGCGATGCAGGGTATCAGACAATCTGACGTACGAGTAGGAGAAACTGTTGCCGTCATTGGTTTAGGCTTAATAGGACAAATTACCGTACAGATTTTAAAGGCTTCAGGATGCAGAGTCATTGGACTTGATATTGACGAGAGTTTATTCGGGACTACTTTGGATTCAGGCGCCGATTTAGCGCTTCCGAGCGATAATTCATCGCTTGGCTCTATCAATGTATTTACGAGAGGCAACGCTTGTGACGCTGTGATCATAACTGCAGGTACACAGTCAAATCAACCTTTAGAATTAGCTCTGAATATTTGTAGAAAAAAAGGTAAAGTAGTCATTGTTGGAGATGTGGGCATGAATGTGCCTCGAGTACCTTTTTATATGAAAGAGATTGATTTGAGAATTTCTTGCTCTTACGGACCCGGCAGATATGATGTGAATTATGAAGAAAAAGGTATTGATTACCCCCTGCCATACGTAAGGTGGACTGAAAACCGCAATATGTCTTCTATATTAGACTTACTGTCTTCAGGGAAAATCAATTTCAATAAGTTGACTACACATATTTTTAAAATTGAAAATGCAGCTTCTGCCTATGACTTGATACTCGGCAAAGTAAAAGATCGCTTCTTGGGGATTCTACTCGAATATGACTCATCAAAAACCATTAATCTGAGCCCCGTTAGCCTGCGAGAAATCGGAAAAATTGAAGACTTGTCGGTCGCTTTCGTCGGACTCGGTACTTTTGCGAGGAATTATTTAGTTCCACCTTTGCAAAGGAATAATGTAAAGTTTGCAGGCTTAACATCACTAAACCCTGTAAATGCGCGCTCTGCAGCAGAGAATTTAGGATTTGCCTTTTACAGTGCAAATGGACTTGAATTAATCAAGGACGAACGAGTAAATACCGTCTTCATCGCTACAAGGCATGACACTCATGCTGAATTTGTTCTGCAATCTCTGATTTGCGGCAAGTCCACCTTCGTCGAAAAGCCGCTTGCAGTAAACGAATATGAACTCGAAAAAATTCGTACTGTCGTTAATGACAGTAACAACAGATTGATGGTAGGATTTAATAGACGCTTTTCTAAAGCTTTTACAACTATCAAAGAATATTTTAAGAATGTCAAGTATCCTTTGTTTATGAATTATCGAATAAATGCCGGTTTTATTCCGAAATCTCATTGGGTTCAACAGCCGGAACAAGGCGGAAGAATAATCGGCGAAGTATGCCATTTCATTGATTGTATGGTTTTCCTGACTTCTTCGAGTCCGGTATCGGTTTTTGCTAAGTCCATTTCTTCCTCGGATAACGAACAAACCGATGCCGACAATGTCTCAATTACTATAACTTTTTCTGACGGCTCCCTTGGTAATATAAATTACATAGCCGGAGGTGCTTCTTCATTAGAAAAAGAATATTGTGAAGTTCATGCAGCCGGAAAGAGTGCTGTAATGAGAAATTTTGAAACGGTTGAGTTATTATCAGGAAATTCAAAAAAAGTCATAAATACCGGCGGTAAAAAAGGTATTGATGAAGAAGTCGGAGCGTTCGTAAATGCAGTAAGAAACGGACTTAAAATGCCTATAAGCTTCGATGATATTTATAATGTAACAAAAACAAGCATTTTGGTACTTGAATCTCTACAAACCGGAAAAAGTATTAATTTACAGTAAATTGGTCAACATGCTAAATACGGAATTTAAAATGAACAGATTAATTTTTCTATTATTAACCCTCATAATATCATCTTCTGTACTCATGGCGGATTTAAGCAGAGAGGAGTTGAATATTCTTGTACCTTCCGGGAGCAGGTTTGTTACCGAACTAAGCGGTAACTGGGAACGTTCGAAGGATATGCAAGAATGGACTGGTATAAGAATTCCTATTTCAGAGCAGGTTGAAGAAAAAGTAATTTACAAAAGATTCGTTAAAATACCGGCTAATATGGTTGATAATTATTCATGGCAATTATACATCCTAGGTACCGACCATACTGTGGAAATTTACTGGAACGAGCAATTTATCGGAAGATACGTCGGTGCCATGATGCCGTTTAATGTTCGTATTCCAAATAATACAGTCAGAAATGAAACTAATGAAATAAGGCTGGTTGTCATGCCGGCATCGGGTAAAGTTAAACAAGTGCGAAGTCAGCATTTGAATGCTCCAAGAGAATTTACAGGCATCATCCGAGAAATTCTGCTTGTAGGTACTCCTCACGCCTGGATTTCGGAAGTTAGAAACACAATTAAACTCAAGAGTCAGAACAGTGCCGAAATTGTTTCTAAAATAAATATCACCAGCTCGGAAATCAAATACCTTATTAATAAATTAAGAGTTAAAGATTCAATATCTTTAGACGGAAATGAAAAAATATCATTAAGTCTCAATGCCGAGCTGAGAGCATTAAATACAGACCTTGTTATTGCCTCAGGAAGCTCAAAAACCATAACTGTCGAAAGCGACAGAACAATTTCCGAAAATATTTTTCTTCATGCTTCAGGCATTAATTTGTGGAGTACTGAGAATCCTGAATTATATAAACTGACAGTCAGCATTAAACGAAATGACCTGCTGATTGACGATTACTCGACCAATATCGGATTCAAGAGTATCAGAGCTGCAGAAAGTTCAGATGGGGCACAGCTCTTATTGAACGGTAAGCAATTCATGATTAAAGGAATAAGTTATATCGAGGATTATCAAGATTTAGGCAGAACATTAAGTTCAACCAAACTCTTTCAAGACATTGATCTGATTAAGAAGCTCGGCGCCAATACAGTAAGAGTGAAATTCTATCCGCCTCATCCATTGTTTGTCAATTATTGCAACGCCAAAGGCTTGCATCTAATGGCAGAACTCCCAAATTATGATGTTCCTTCTGATATTATAAATCTTGATGAAATCAAGGTATATAATCAGAATCTTGCTAAACAGTATTTGATTCACTATGACAGCGAACCATCAATGTTCGCTTGGGGTTTGGGCGAAGGTGTTGACGAAAATAGTCAAAAGTATAAGTATTTCTCTGAATCAATCATAAAAATTTTTAATTCTGAGTCCGACAAATTATTATATAAAATTCTGCCTCACGGTATC
>JBAYPL010000019.1:0-18780 GCA_041677745.1 Kapaibacterium sp. (SeqCode) | reverse complement strand
GCAAAAACAATCAGCACACTTTTGAACTCTTTTATCAAATTACTTGACGTTGAAAAACTGCAAACTTCAATCAGCAATGAAACAGAGCTTAATTTCATTATTGAAAAAATCAATGAATATTTGTCGCCGTCTGAAAAAAAAGTCTCAATAGTTACAACAATAGAGAAACCAATTTCAGATGCAGAGTTAAAAGCAAATTTGGAAATGATGGTACACATATTAGATGGTAAAATTATTTGGGAGGATTAATTAGACATACCAAATGAAGAACGTGAAACCTTTATTGAAAGCAAAATTATTATTTAGCATAGACTAATCAATCAGCACCACGTCGCTGATTATACACAAAATATGTGACAATATAAAAACGTGTCATAAAATAGTGTCATAACAAAAAAAATATCCCTTATAAATCAATGACTTATAAGGGAAAATGTACAGAAGGCGGGAGTCGAACCCGCACGGGTGTTGAGCCCACTGGATTTTGAGTCCAGCGCGTCTGCCAATTCCGCCACTTCTGCCTAATAATTTCTCAATAGGCAGTGAAAAATCAGAATGCAAAAGTATGAAAAAAAAATGAATCAAGCAAGTAAATTAAATTCTTCGATATGCAAATTCTTTACCTAAAGTATCTAATTGGAATGATACAGTTTGGAAACCTGCAGGATGTGCATACACAACTTTCTTGATAAATCCCTTACGTTCGAGCCATGACAAGTTCAATGAAACTTCCTGATCGGTATAATCAGGTAATCTTTCATGAATTTTAAGTACTTCAACAGCACCTTTCCGTAACATCTTCAGAATCTCGATATCACACTGATTCAATCTGAACGGTTTATTGTTGGATTTCATTTTTTTATTGTAACTGACGTTCGGAACCACTTTAATTACTCACTATTGTATGTTACATTATATTCGATATTAATTTCGATTGTAATACTAATCAGGATTATTATTCTTTTTAGCCAATATTTGCTTTGATAAAAACGTTTTTACTATCAATTGTAAAAATACAAAAAATATTCGTAGTTTCAAAATAATTTATATAAAATGAAGAAAAAAATAACAATTTATTGTGCATCATCAAAAAATATCGAAAAGAAATATCTTTATGAAGCATATAGACTTGGGAGATTAGCAGCAGAAAACGGCTTTGAAATTATTTACGGTGGAGGAAATATCGGTATGATGGGTGAACTGGCAAACGGAGCAATAAAGCACGGTGGAAAAGTTACCGGTGTTATACCGGAGTTTCTCATGGATTTGGAGCTTGGTCACAAGGGTATTGACAAACTAATTGTTGTCAAAGATTTACATGCACGACAGAGATTTATGATTGAAAATGCTGACTGTATAATCGCATTACCGGGAGCTTGCGGTACATTTACCGAATTATTGGAATCAATTACTTGGAAGAAGCTCGGAAGAATCATCTGTCCTATTATTATTGTCAATCTGAATAACTATTTCGACGACTTGTTAAATATGCTGACAAAAGCAATAGATGAAGGTTTTATGCGTGAAGAACACTTTAAACTCTGGACGGTTGTTGACAGTATAGATGATGCCGTCGTAAAGCTTTACGGTAACGAGAATTTTGTTCATTTTGACATTGTTTAAGAATAATGAAAAAAATTACTGCTTGTATATTGATAATTTCTTTACTCAGCTTGACTTCTGTGTCTATGGCACAGGACAAATATGTTTGGGAGCCCATGCTTCCGATAAAAGGTATCTTTGGAGATATCAGTTTTGGTAATCCCGGACTTGGTATAGGTGCTGGTGGCAGATATATGATGTTTGGCTTGAATCTCGGATTGGTCGGCATTACTAATACATCACCGGCTTATGCAAAGCAAATTCCTACGGGAGTAACAATAAGAAGAGACCAACCATTACCAAACGGGTATGAGGAAGAACGTTTCTTGTCCACTATGATAAACGTAGATGCTATGTTTTTCCTTGATTGGACAGAAAATGTGAGTTTCAACGTTTCATTGGGTTATTACTCGGCAAATGATTCAATATTGGCAAAGAATATAGTAAGTGGTTCAAGATACATTTACAGAAATGAAGTTAAGTCCGGAATGTGTTATGGCGTTGGTTTGGAATATGTAATTCATGTTTCAGCCAATATAGGAATGGGTTATCATACTGAAAGAGGATTTGTTTTCAGAGCAACATATATTTGGTGGTAACGGAAGTGAAATTAACATCTTTATTGCTTCTTTTTATATTTGTTTCATCTTGTACACAAAATGAAAAAACTGTAATTGCATTAAGCAAAGGAGTGGGTAGCGAGAATTACCTACTCTATAAAAAATGGTTGAATTCATATAACGAAAAACTTGAAATCATCAACTTATACGGCTTGAGTTATGATGAAGCTCTTGAAAAGTTGAAAGAATGCAGCGGTATTATTCTCACAGGCGGACCTGATGTACATCCCGCATTTTATGGACGAGGATTTGACACAAGTCGTTGTTCAATTGACTCATATCGTGACACACTTGAATTCCGTTTGATTAATGAAATAAATGAATTGAAATTACCCTTGCTCGCCATCTGCAGAGGAGCTCAGATTATGAATGTGGCTTATGGCGGCAGCTTGATTGTGGATATTCCCGATGATTTTGGGAATAATATCAGTCATCAATCTTCAGAAGGCGATGTGTTTCATAATATTAGTATTGAAGATGGTTCAATGTTAAACATACTAAGTGAATCAGCTTTCGGAACAGTAAATTCAAATCATCATCAAGCTGTAGATTCTCTTGCGGATATGTTCAGTATTTCTGCATTAAGCAGTGACGGTATTATCGAAGCCTTTGAATACAAAGATAAATCCAAACCTTTCATGTTAGCTGTTCAATGGCATCCCGAGCGTATGGAAGCAGATAGCAGGCTTTCTCAACCGCTTGCTCTGAAATTTATCGAAGAGGCTGAAAAATATAGGCTGAAAGTACTTGCAAACAGGTAAATTGCTCAACAATACAGGATAGAATGCCTTGAAGAAGATAATCATTGTCGGTGGTACCGGTCTAATTGGAAGTAACCTTGCCAGAATGTTAGCGGACGAGGGATTTGAAATTGTAATATTGACAAGAAATGCGGTGAAATACAATTCTTCAGGTAGAATTCAATATGTTTCCTCAGATTATAGAGATGAAAAAGGTTTAAGCTTAATTATAAACGGTGCATATTCCGTCATTAATCTTGCCGGTGCCGGAATAGCCGAAAAAAGATGGACGGCTGACTATAAGAAGTTGATTTATGATAGCAGGATTAACAGTACAATCGCCTTGGTTAATGCCATGAATAATACCGAAAATCCGCCGGAATCTTTCATATCTTCATCAGCTATCGGTATTTACGGAAACAGAGGTGATGATGTTATTGACGAAAACTCGGAAACAGCAGATAGTTTTCTTGCTAAAGTATGCTCTGACTGGGAAAATGAATCACATAAAATCAGGTCGGAAATACGTTTGATTAATCCGAGAATCGGTGTGGTTTTATCAATGGAAGGAGGCGCCCTGCCGAAGCTGTCTCAACCTTTTAAATTCTTTGCGGGAGGCTCGGTAGGAAGCGGGAAACAGTGGGTTTCATGGATACATATTTATGACATTTGCAGAATGTTCCTTCAGTGTATAAACAACAAATCATATCATGGAGTTATTAATTTTACCGGACCAAATCCGGTAACAATGAAACAGCTTGCGGTAGCCATCGGAAAAACTATGAACAGACCAGCTTTTTTCAATGTTCCCGAATTTGCAATAAAAATGCTGTTAGGTGAATCTGCTGAAATGGTTCTTGACAGTCAGAAGGTTTTGCCGAAGTACGCATCAGAAAATGATTTTGAATTCGAATTCCCAAATATCCGTGAGGCATTAGATGATTTATTCAAATGAATTAGGTGTAGTACCTTACTCTGATTATATCAAAATATTCATGGTTGCAGTATTTCTGCCATTATTGATATCATGTTCTACTGCAAATGTCGGAGCCGACGAATCCGACAAACTGAATAATCAAGATTTGGAAAATACCAAATGGTTGTTAATTGAGTTGAACGGACGAGAATTTGACTTGGATTCTGTAGAAAAAGCGTATTTGATAATCGGTAAAGACAAAGAACGAGTTAATGGACACAGCGGATGTAATTCATTCAGCGGCAAATACAATTTACTCGTTGATTCTAAAATCAGTATTTCCGGAATAGCCTCTACCAAGAAATATTGTCAAGAAATTGACTATGAATTTGAATATTTCAAGTCTTTGTCAGAAGTTAACGAGTACTCTGTCAGCTGTGATACATTGGAATTTAAGGATAATTCCGGAAATTTGATACTGAAGTTTATTGCTATGTTGGAAAAATAGTAAAAAATAAATTTACTGTCCATACTTTTAATTCTTTTTTTTATAAACTAAACTTTTATTTATAATATGAACGACAAAGACATAATTGATAATAAAATCAGAAAACTTAAGGAACTGAAAGCCAAGTCCATGCTGGGTGGAGGTGAAAACAGAATAGATGCTCAACATGCCAAGGGGAAATTAACAGCGAGAGAAAGGATAAGCCTTTTGGCTGACAAAGGTTCATTTCGTGAGATTGATACGCTTGTACACCATCACTCGAATCAGTTCGGTTTAGATAAGTCGGTACCACTCGGTGACGGAGTGGTTACAGGATTTGCCGATATTTTGGGAAGGAAGGCTTTTATTTTCTCCCAGGATTTTACCGTTTTGGGTGGAAGCCTTGCAGAAATGCACGGCAGAAAAATCTGTAAGATTATGGATATGGCAGTAAAAACGGGTGCACCAGTAATAGGACTAAATGATTCGGGAGGAGCTCGCGTACAGGAAGGCGTTATTTCACTCGGTGCTTATGCAGAAATATTCCTTAGAAATACTCTTGCCTCTGGTGTGGTACCACAGATTTCACTGATTTTGGGACCTTGTGCCGGCGGGGCTGTTTACTCACCTGCAATTACTGATTTTGTAATCATGGTCGAAAATACTTCATATATGTTTGTTACAGGTCCAAAAGTTGTAAAAACGGTTACACATGAAGATTTGAGTTCTGAGGAATTAGGTGGAGCCTCTACACATGCTTCGAAGAGCGGTGTTGCACATTTTGTGGCACAGAATGACATGGAGGCACTCGAGATAGTCAGGACACTGTTAAGCTATATTCCTCAGAATAATGCTGAAGAGCCGCCCTTTGTTCCAAATAATGACCCGATTGACAGGGTAGATGAAGAACTAAACTATTCAATTCCGGCAAATCCTAACATGCCCTATGATATGAGGGATATAATTTCAAAGATTGCCGATAATAATGAATTCTTTGAAGTACATAAGGATTATGCACCTAATATCATAGTGGGTTTTTGCAGACTGGGTGGCAGATCTGTCGGTGTAGTGGCTAATCAACCGGCAGTACTTGCCGGTGTACTCGATATTGATGCATCGAAGAAAGCAGCACGATTTATTCGATTCTGTGATGCCTTCAATATCCCTATCCTTACTTATGAAGATGTACCGGGGTTTTTACCCGGCTCCGACCAGGAATGGAGGGGTATTATCGCTAACGGGGCTAAGTTACTCTATGCGTATTGTGAAGCTACTGTCCCTAAGGTTACAGTGATTACACGTAAAGCTTACGGCGGTGCTTATGACGTAATGAGTAGTAAACATATAAGGGGTGACCTTAATTTTGCGTGGCCTACAGCCGAACTTGCAGTTATGGGAGCCAAAGGTGCTGTGGAAATTATATTCAAAAAAGAAATTGATACAGCTGATGAGCCTGCAAAAAGAGAGGCTGAGTTGATACAAGAATATAATGATAAGTTTGCAAATCCTTATGTGGCTGCTTCTTACGGATATATTGATGATGTTATTGAACCAAAGGATACACGGAGAATACTAATTGAAGCTTTCAGCTTGCTCGAAAATAAAGTTGATAAAAATCCACCGAGAAAACATGGCAATATTCCGCTTTAAAATATTTTTTCTTTTAATAATATTAATGACTTCCTGCTCGGATGACAAAGTTCCCGAGCAGGTGAAATCACCTGATATTCCTGAGTTGTTAAAACGGGAGAATACACAGAATGCAAAACCCGACAGCCTTCTTCAAATAGAAGTACCTTTAGATGAGCTTGAAGAATTTGAATTTTCGGAAAATGATTTTAAACAACTGGCTGAAACCGGTAAGGCAGAATTTGTAATCAATTTGAGAAAGGCTTTCAATGACTTCATTAATGGTAAAGCAGAATCACCTTATTTTGAAAAATCCGCACTGAATGCGGTAGGTGACAACTTGAATTCATTTAATAAAAATTACTTTAAAAGTAAATTTATAGTTCTAAGTGTCAATCAGGATTATCCTGTCGGGGGTGTGTTTCTTGACATCATATTCCGTGATATGCCGGACAAGGTTTTCACAGCTTGGATGTTTGAAACCGAAAATATTTTCAAACTTAGAATAATTGAGCAGAATCTTGATTACACTTCCTCTGAAATAAAAGCTACACTTAAATTGTTCAATGAAGTATTTAAGCGTGATGATACTGCTTTTTGATTCACTGCTCCTTTATTAAAATTGCATGAATATCTGTTCCGCACTTCTCAACAGATTTCAATGTAAATTGATACAGAGAAGTCATTTTATCAATCTTCAGTTCGGAAAACGGGTTCAAACATTTACCGAATATTTTAGGAGCTATAAAGAACTGCAATTCATCGCACAATGCTTGTCTTATAAACGATGAGAAGATACCTGAGCCGCCCTCAACCATCAACGAGCTAATATCGAAATTGTCTCTCAAAGCAATTTGTAATTCTTTCAGTGAAAGAAAACCATTTTGATCTTTAGCTATGGGCAAAACATTAATTCCGGAAAGGCTCAGGTTCCTTGCCTTTCGCGATTTGGATGCTTCATCCGAACAGCAAACCACAGTAGCGGTATTGTCATCACGCTTGAAAAGGCTGATGTCGAGTGGCAGAGACAAGTTTGTATCTGTAATGACTCGGAGTGGATTCTTGCCGGGTACTGTACGTACGGTCAATAATGGGTTATCTTTCATAGCAGTAGTTTTACCTACCAGAACAGCATCATATTCACCGCGAAGTTTATGTGTTCTCATTCGACTTTCTTCCGAGCTTATCCATTTAGATTCTCCGCTTTCTAATGCAATACAACCGTCAATAGTCTGAGCGATTTTGAGCATAGTATAAGGTACGCCTTGTCTATGGAATTTGAAAAAAGCTCTATTACACCATAATGCTTCTTCACGGCAAATATCGGTAATAACCTCTATACCGGCATCACGAAGTTTTTTGATCCCCTTACCTGCTACCTTTGGATTTGGATCTTCTGTGGCGATAACTACGCGAGAAAAGCCTTTCTCAATCATCATGTCAGCACAGGGCGGAGTTTTCCCGAAATGTGAACACGGCTCTAAATTAACATAAATAGTACAGTTTTTAAAATTGTCACGGTTTGCTTTTTTAACAGCGTCAAGCTCGGCATGGTCTTTACCGAAAGCAGAGTGCCAGCCTTCTGCGATAATTTTGCCGTCACATATTATGACTGCGCCGACTTTTGGGTTAGGGCTTACAAATCCTGCACCGTTTTCGGCAAGCTCGATTGTTCGTCGAATAAATAATTCATGATTCATCTCTGATATCCAAAATCAATTTCTATTGAATAATTGTTCGGGACGGCAGGAATTGTTAATTTTGCGGTATAATTACCCGGAGTAATTTTCTTGCCGTCGTTTGTCAAGTAATTCCAAGAAATTTCATAATCATGATGCTTGCCTTCTTCCATTGGTAATACCTCAGATATAACTTGAAGAAAATTCATGTTATGAGCAGAATTGTAAATCAATCTTTTCTCGGAATCGAATATTTCTAATCTGATATTTTCTGAATTTGGCAGATATTCACCTTCATTAATTTTAGTTCTTTCTGCTTTAAGGAAAAAAATAATATTATTTTCATCCACTGATTCATAATATCCTTCTAAAGACATATATTCATAATTTTTTTTCGTATATTTGTTGTTGATATTCGAAGATTTGCAGGAATAAAATAATGCTGCAAGTACAAGTATTACTGTTGTTTGAATGATTAGTTTAAGCATATTATTCAAATTAATTTTTTTATAATTTACAAATATATGAATATATGGAAACATTAGGAAAGATTATTTTAGTTTTATTCGTAGTAACGTTGAATATTAGAAGTACATTTGCACAGGGTACAGCCGGCGATAATGCTTTTTATGAAACAAGGTTCATTGTTGACATGCCAACAGCGGGTATGCTAAAAAACGAATCTTATGCAATTATCTCTGCGGTGTATCCTTCCGGCGGATTGATGGCTGCATTCGATGCTGGATTTTTAAAGCATTTTAATGCAGGTATTAGAGTCAGTGGCAATAATATCGTAGGAGACGGAGATATTACATGGCAATGGATTCCGGGAATATCCGCTAAAGCCAGATTATTTGACGAAAGAAAATCCACTCCGGCAATTGTTCTCGGATTCGAGTCGCAGGGTGGAAGTAATTATATCGGAGACCAGAGGTTCAAGACTCATTCTCCCGGATTTTATATTGCATTAAGCAAAAATTATAAGTGGGATATTGGCAACCTTGCTATCCATGGTGGCGTTAATTATTCGCTTGAACCTGAAGAAAAAGACAGAAGCCCGAATGTTTACTTCGGATTAGAACAATCAATCGGAAATTATTTGGCATTCAATTTTGAATATAATTTTCAACTTGATGAAATGGAAGATGTTTACTATTCAAAACGAGGCTTGCTCAATGCATCATTTCGAGGGTCTGTAGCTTCCGGTATTACTGCCGAAATAAGATTCAGAGACCTGCTTGATCATTTACGACTGTCAGATGGTCATGAACGGATTGTTGCTTTGGAAATAATAAAATATTTTTAATAGCTAAAAAAATATTTTTGGTAGTTATAATAAATATAGTTAGTTTTAAAAATGATTGCTCGACGCAATTTTGAAATATATTTTCTGAATTGCGGATTTTTTTTTTGAACTATTTAAATTACATAATAGATGGAACAAAGAGAACGTTGGGGGAGTAAAATCGGATTGGTCCTTGCTATGGCAGGTAACGCAGTCGGGTTAGGTAATTTCCTTAGATTTCCGGTGCAAGCAGCACAAAATGGCGGTGGCGCCTTCATGATACCATATTTCGTCGCATTTATACTTTTAGCTTTGCCGCTTATGTGGATAGAATGGTCAACAGGAAGGTTAGGCGGAAAACATAATCACGGTTCATTACCCGGTATGTTTGATGTGATGTGGAATAGTCCGTTTGCGAAGTACCTCGGTGTCTCCGGGCTTTTCGTATCTACAATTGTGATGATATATTATTGTTACATAGAATCTTGGACACTTGGTTTTGCATATTTTTCCCTTACCCAAGAATACTTTGATCAAGGTACTATATCAGAGATGTCCTCATTCCTGAAAAGCTATCAAGGTGTTGAAAGCGGACATTTTGACGGAATCGGCACTGCTTATATTTTTCTTTTGATTACAATAGCTGCAAACTTCTATATACTCTATCACGGAATCAAAGGGGGAGTTGAAAAGTTTGCGAAAGTAGCCATGCCGATGCTTTTGGTATTTGGTGTTTTCCTGGCGATTTATGTCTTCACAATCGGTACTCCCGACCCGTCAGTCCCGGAAAATAGTGTTTGGGCAGGTTTTGCTTTCATTTGGAATCCTGATTTCTCTGCGTTGAGTGATGCAAAAATTTGGCTTGCAGCAGCCGGTCAAGTATTTTTCACTCTAAGTGTTGGCATGGGAACTCTGCAAGCATACGCCAGTTATATGCGAGAAAACGAAGATATTGCCCTCAGCGGATTGGCTACAGCTTCTATTAATGAGTTTGTAGAAGTGATTCTCGGCGGTTCCATCGCTATACCGATAGCAGTAGCATTTTTTGGCTTAACAACAGCGACAATGATTGCTCAAAGTGGTTCATTTAATTTGGGTTTTGTGTCAATGGCAGTAGTTTTTCAAGACTTGCCATTCGGGAATCTGCTAGGAGCTGTTTGGTTCCTGTTGTTGTTCTTTGCGGGTATAACATCATCTGTTGCAATGGCTCAACCTATTATATCCTTCTTGAAAGAACAGTTCGGATTTACTCACAAAAAAGCTGTCATTATAATCGGATTGTGTTTGTTTGTTTGTGTACAGTTTGTAGTATTTTTCCTAAAATACGGCTTCCTCGACGAGATGGATTATTGGGCAGGTACTTTCGGTCTTGTCATAGTCGCATTGTCAGAAGTAGTGGTATTCGCATGGATATACGGTATGGACAAGGGGTGGGCTGAAATAAACAAAGGAGCAAATTTCAAAGTACCAAAAATTGTTTATTATGTGATTAAATATATTACTCCCGTATATTTAATATTTATTCTAATTTACTGGACTATCAACGATGCTATTCCGATACTACTTATGAACAACCAAGCACCGGAGAATATCCCTTATTTATGGGGAGCTAGAGCAATGATGGTTATTCTATATGCAGCCTTTACTTGGCTTGTATATAAAGCTTGGAAAATCAACGGACATAAATTCAATTATCATAAAAAATAGGATTATTTATGAATAGCGGATTTACTACCACCGGTATTATCTTCATGATTGCAGCATGGTCTTCAGTTTTTCTGGTTACAGCATACAGCGTCGGGAAGATATTAATTGGTGATAAGTTTAAAAAAATCGGTCAAGACGACATAAAGCACTGATATTTATTCTGCTCTGCCAAAATAAAATCAGTTATTTTCGTTTTAGAACTGTTATTTTATTTGTTAACAATTAGAACGCTAAGATGTCAGAAAACAGAAATGAGCAGAGCAGACGCAGGTTTGAAGAGCTTGAATTGCTTGAATCTGCCGGAGTAAATGCGTATCCTTACAGCTTTGATAAAACACACAAAAGCTCAGATATATTATTGGAATTTGACGATAATAATCCCGAATTGTTGGCTGATGTTGCCGTAGCCGGGCGTATTATGGCTATCAGAAGAATGGGCAAAGCAACATTTTTACATGTTTTAGACCAATACGGCAAGATACAGATATATTTAAAGAAAGATGAGTTACCTGAATTCTATGACAATTTAAAGTTGTTAGATATAGGTGACATAGTAGGAATCAAAGGATTTGCATTCCGTACAAAAACCGGCGAGATTTCAGTCCATGCAAAATATGCAGAGTTGCTCTGCAAATCACTAATGCCATTGCCTGTTGCCAAAGAAGAGGTTGATGAAGAGGGCAATAAAGTAGTTCATGATGCCTTTTCTGATAAGGAAGCGAGATATCGTAAAAGATATATTGATTTAATTGCCAATCACAATATCAGAGATACCTTTGTTAAAAGGTCAAAAATTATCAGTGCCATGAGGCGATACTTCGATGAACGTGACTGGCTCGAGGTAGAAACACCGGTACTTCAGCCAATATACGGCGGCGCTACTGCAAGACCGTTTGTAACTCATCATAATGCTCTTGATATACCATTGTATTTGCGAATTGCTGATGAACTCTATCTGAAAAGGTTAATTGTCGGTGGTTTCGAAGGTGTGTATGAAATTTCCAAGAATTTCAGAAATGAAGGCATGGATAAAATGCACAATCCTGAATTTACTTCGATGGAAATATATGTGGCTTATAAAGACTACAACTGGATGATGGAAATGACAGAACAACTTATAAGCACAATCAGTATGGCTGTTAACGGTAATACAGAAATTTGTCTTGCAGATAAGGAAATATCACTTGCCACACCATTCAGACGTGCACCCATGTATGATTTATTCAAGGAATATACAGGCAGAGACCTCCGCGGCTTAAGCAGAGATGAACTTGCAAAAGAAGCTGAAGCTATGGGTATAGAAGTGGATAACACATTCAGCAGCATGAAAATATTAGATGAAATATTTTCTGAAAAAGTTGAACATAATCTGATTCAGCCTACATTTGTAATTGATTATCCTTTGGAAATGTCACCACTTGCCAAAAAGCATAGAAGTGAATCGGGATTAGTTGAAAGATTCGAATTGTTTGTCAATGGTGCTGAGATTGCCAATGCTTTTTCTGAGCTGAATGACCCGAGAGACCAGCGTGCTCGTCTTGAAGAACAGTCAAGAATACGTGCTGCCGGCGATGATGAAGCAATGATTTTGGATGATGATTTCCTTAATGCGCTCGAGATTGGTATGCCTCCAACAGCAGGCTTGGGGATTGGTATTGATAGATTGGTAATGCTTTTGACGGGTGAAAGCTCTATTCGTGACGTACTCTTTTTCCCACAGATGAAACCGGAAAAAATCAAAAAACAGGATGATTAATTTTGTTCGATGAATCTCTCGATATCATCAAAAATGTCATTTTTGACTGGTATATAGCCGCAATTAAATCGTTACCGGATTTTGTTGCGGCTCTTGTAGTATTATTGATATTTATATATTCCGCTAAATACCTGCGTAAACTCGTTCTCAAACTTCTTAAGTCTTATTCTCCTTCTGCTGCAGCGAATAATTTAATAGCCAACATCAGCTATGTCGGTATGTTTTCTATCGGAATTATGGTTGCGTTGAGCTTTGTAAATTGGGATGATACGGTAAATAAATTACTGGCAGGTGCCGGTATTATCGGATTGGGATTGTCTTTTGCCTTTCAGGATATTGCGGCTAATGTGTTTTCGGGTGCAGTGATTGCTATCAGAAGACTGGTAAAAATAGGTGACATTATTGAAACCAACGGAATTTTCGGCAAGGTTGAAGCTGTCGGTATAAGATCAGTAGAAATTAACAACCTTGAAGGACAACTTGTTGTTATACCAAGTAGGCAAGTTCTTCAAAATATCCTGAAATTATATACTCTTTCAGGTAAACGAAGAGTAACTATCGAAGTCGGTGTATCATATACTGAAGACCTTGAACATGTAAAAAATGTAACATTAGCTGCCGTTGAAAATCTGTGCTGCATGATAGATAATGAATCGGTTGAGTTTTTCTATACAAAATTTGACGAGAGTTCGATTAATTTCATCGTTAGATTTTGGGTGAACTTTAATAATCAAAATGATTACCTTGAAGCAAAAAGCAAAGCAGTTATGAAAATAAAAAAATCATTCGACGAAAATGGTATTACTATACCTTTCCCTATCAGAACACTTGATATAAATAAATTTCCAAATCCTGATAAACAAATATTTGAAATAAATTAAATGCAGACAGATTATTATTTAAAGCGTAGCAAAGTTGCAGTTTTAAAACCGTACATCATTTTTTTCTTGTTGCTGACGGCATCTTTTGTCACATGTATGATAGCCGGAACACAGTGGGCTTATCAGAATTTTTATGAGATTACAAATTGGCATTACGGCATTGAATATGCTGTTCTTATTATTCTATTTTTATCTGCTCATGAGTTCGGTCATTATTTTGCGGCAAAATATCATAAGGTGGAGGCTACACTTCCGTATTATATACCGTTTCCGTTTACAATTGCATTGAATTTTGGTACTTTGGGAGCAGTCATCAGGACCAAGACACCCATACCGAGTCGAAAAGCTTTGTTTGATATTGGAGTTTCCGGACCGATTGCCGGATTTATAGTTGCAAGCGGATTCTTGATATATGGACTTATGACTTTACCAGGTGTAGAGTTTATCTACAATATCCATCCGGATTATGTAGGTCATTTCGGTGGAGTGATACCCGACAGCGGATTATTTTTTGGTGATACACTTTATCTGAAATTACTCACGTTAATTTTTGCGAATCCTGACGGCTTCATGCCGCCGATGAACGAAATCTATCATTACCCTTTTTTAAATGTAGGATGGTTCGGTCTGTTTGTAACTTCTTTAAACATGTTGCCTATGGGTCAGCTGGACGGTGGACATGCTATCTACTCCATGTTTGGCAGAAAGACTCATCAGATAGTATCTGTATCAGTGTTTAGAATCCTACTTGCAATGGGATTAATTTCTATGCTCGGATTGTTGTATGAATTTTTTAGTGAGAATTTTGATAATACAGTATTTATCGCATTTAAAAATATTTTTTCCCCGGCATTGAATTATTTAAAAGAGAAATTGCCCTTCCTATTCCGTATATGGTCGGGATGGTTATTTTGGGCATTGATAGCAAAATTTGCACTTAAACTTCATCATCCACCGGTCGAAGACAACAGACCATTGGGCAATAGCAGAATGATAATCGGATATCTTACTTTGATGATTCTGTTTCTCAGCTTCTCGTATAACGGAATTTACATTAAGTAAGGCAAATTATTTCTCCCAAACATTGTCGGGGATGCCGGATAAATAATTTTCGTAACGAGCCGCAGTGAAGAGGAAATCCGATAATCTGTTCACAAATTTCACTGCCACATGCCCTATGTCCTCCTCCTCGGCAAGCTTGACTATCAATCTTTCCGCACGTCTGCAGACTGTCCTTGCCTGATGCATAAAAGAAGCTGCTAAGGTGCCGCCCGGAAGGATGAAATTTTTCAATGGCGGAAGCTTCCCCGTATATTTATCAATTAATGCTTCCAAGTAAGCGATACTGCTTTCGTCCAACCTGATGACCTCAAATTTCGGCGCCGGATTTCGTGGAGCCGCCAAATCACTGCCGAGATTGAAGAGTAAGTTGGAAATTTTCTTCAGCTCTTGCTCGATTTCCTCATTCTCGCAAACCGAGCGAACCAGCCCGATTATGGAATTCAGCTCGTCAATCGTGCCATAAGATTCTACACGGGGGTCGTGCTTAGATACACGCATACCGTTAAGTAAGCCGGTACTGCCGTCATCGCCTGTTTTTGTATATATTTTCATTACCGCTTGATATTTCTTGAAAATCTACCTAAACACACGAAAGGGAAATATATTTTACACTCCCACCGGAAATTTATTCACAAATTAGTAACGGCAATCGAGCATGAAGCCTTTCGAAGTTCGGCACGAAATCACAAAAATTTAAAAAAACACAAATTATTTTTGTGGAATGACTAATTATTCTTATATTTGTTTAGGTGTAATTTGTTGATAACCATAGGGTATTTTATGGCTTATATAAGAATAAATGGTTTTCTTGTTTCGTTAATCGCTCTTACTAATATTGAAATTGTCAATATTTGACAGGATAGGCATAATACGATTAATTTTAATTTAATACCATCAACACCGATAAAATAAGTATTACAGAGAATGAGCCATTAACCATATCAATAGGACAGGAGTTAACTTCGGGAGTATATTTTATACTTGTCAACGAGAGAGATAAAAGAAAATTAGTCAAATTCATAGTATTAAATTCTCAAACAAATTAGCGGAGGTATAAATGCCAAGCAACCCCAAAGCCTTGATTCGGCTAATCCTTGCAATCTGCTTTATCGTGGGTTTATTTGCTCCGGTGCAGTCGTTTTCGCAACCGATATTGACCGAAGAGAGTACTGAATCACCCTTCTATTTCAGCATTATAGGCGGCTATAACGGATTGTTTAAAGGTACCGATATTACTCAAAATGCCAACGGTACGGATTTTATTCACGGAGGCTCATTCGGCTTAGCTTTTGAGTATAAGCTGCCGAACACAAAGACTTACCTTCAATTGTCAACCGAATCATCTCGGATGAACTTCAAGACCATGCTCGACGATAATTTCCAAAATTTACGTTTTACGTCCTTGGGACTTAAGATGCATCCTAATTTTGCACAAGATTTTTATCTGACTATCGGAGCCGGAATTATGACAGGTGCGGAAATTTCTTCCCGGATGTATTATAATATCAATTTGGGTTATGATTACAGGGCTTCAAATAATAAGATTATCTTCTTTCAAGTCGGCGGATTCGGTACCGATTTTAATGACAACATTCTCACTTTCCGCTTCGGATTCCGTATAAATTTGTAATTGATATTTTGTGTCAGGTCTTATGCTTGACACAATAAAAACTTTATCTTCGGGAGGCTCTAAATAGCCTCCTTTATTATTTGTTCCAATTATTATCAACCGGAATAGATAAACATATAACATGAGGAACAAAAAAAAGGACAAAGTGACATTTATCATGTAAAATTGTATTTCAACCAAACCAATTTATCTCTCCAAACCCTTCAAAAAGAGCATTCACCTGATATACAAAATAACTTAAAGAATTGAAAAGAGCACTAAAACTAAAAATATTTTTAGAATATTAAAAAAAGTGAAAATATTTTAAAATATAAATCGGATAAAAAAGTCTTGTTATATGTACGTTGTCAAATTTGAAATAAGTTATTAAATAAAGTAATCATATAAATTGGAGAAAAAAGAAATGGAAATGATACAGACCTCAACGATAGGTTCATTTGTAGCCAAAGACTATAGGGCAGCCTCAGTTTTTCAGAAATACGGAATTGACTTTTGTTGCCGTGGAGGCAGACCATTGAATGAAGTATGCGAGAAGAACAATTTATCACCCGAAACAATTTTATCGGAATTAGCTGAAGTCATGCGAGATTCATCAAACACAGGCATAGATTTTCAATCATGGGACCTTGACTTACTTGCTGATTATGTAGAAAGAAAGCATCACAGATATATACATCGTTCAGCACCTCCTATCACACAATTCTTGGACAAGCTTTGCGAAGTACACGGACAAAACCACCCGGAACTATTTGAAATAAGGAAGGAATTCTCACTTTCAATCGAAGCTTTGAATAATCACATGCAGAAAGAAGAAGGAGTGCTGTTCCCGATTATCAGGAATATGGTTCAGAAACCGGAATCATTCAAAGAGCCGTCAGGTAATTTTACAGTAAAAAGTCCAATCAGTGTTATGATGGAAGAACATGACGCAGAAGGCGAAAGATTCAGAAAAATATCAGAATTGAGCAATGGATATACTACTCCTGCCGATGGATGTACTACATACAGGGTAGCATTTTCGATGCTTAAAGAATTTGAAGAAGACCTCCACCACCACATTCATCTCGAGAACAATATCCTATTTCCAAAAGCTATTGAGATGGAAAAAGCAATTTACCAATAACAGACGGCTTTGCCGCTTAATAAGCGAAAGCCGATTTTATCTGCATAACTAAAAGTTGTGATTTTAAGTACTGCGTCTGATTGACACAGTACTTTTTTTATTTTTAAATATATTAACAACTTTTTTTTAAATTGCTTAAATTTGCTTAATTTTAAATTCTTATGAAACGCAAAATTTTAATAAATAATGTACGGAGTAAAAATGTACGGTAAAATGAAGGATTTCTTAAGTTCTGAGCTGCAATCACTCAAAGAACAAAAATTATATAAAAGTGAGAGAATAATTGAGTCCCCACAAGGGGCAGAAATTGTTGTCAACGGTAAAACAGTTTTAAACTTCTGTGCAAATAATTATCTTGGATTATCATCGCATCCCGCACTTATAAAAGCAGCACATGAAATGATATACAAGAGAGGATTCGGACTATCATCGGTCAGATTTATATGTGGAACACAAGATATTCATAAAGAACTGGAACGTAAAGTATCCGAATTCCTTGGAATGGAGGATACAATTTTGTTCTGTGCGGCGTTTGATGCAAACGGAGCCTTGTTTGAACCGTTATTTGGACCAGATGATGCCATAATAACCGATGCTCTCAATCATGCTTCGATAATTGATGGAATCAGACTTTCAAAAGCTCAGAGATGGGTGTATAAACATTCGGATATGCGAGACATAGAAGAATTAGATCCTGCAACGGGTAAGGACTTGAAAGGATTAGAACGTTGTTTGGAGGAAGCCTCCGCAAAAGGTTGTCGTTTCAAGGTAATTGCTACTGATGGTGTTTTCTCTATGGATGGCGATATTGCAAAATTAGACGAAATCTGCGATTTGGCAGAAAAGTACGATGCTGTTGTTATGTGTGACGAAAGCCACGCTTCAGGATTCATGGGTAAGACAGGCAGAGGAACACATGAATATAAGAATGTCATGTCGAGAGTTGATATTATTACCACAACATTCGGTAAAGCATTAGGTGGAGCGTCAGGTGGATGTATTTCCGGAAGGAAAGAAATTGTAGAATGGATGCGAAATAAAGCTCGCCCATATCTTTTTTCAAATACGCTTGCTCCCGCTATTGTTGGAGCTACAATTGAGTGTCTCAATATTCTTTCGGCAAGCACGGAATTGAGAGACAAATTAGAGAGAAATACAGTCAGATTCAGAAAAGAGATGACTGAAGCGGGATTCGATATTATCCCTGGTGTACATCCAATTACACCGATTATGTTCGGAAAGTATGAGAATTGCTCCGCTTTAGCTGTGGAGTTTGCCGATAAAATGTTAGAAGCAGGTATTTATGTTACTGCGTTTTCATTCCCGGTCGTTCCTCGTGGTAAGGATAGGATTCGTGTACAAATTTCTGCAGCTCATGAGGAACACCATCTGGAAAAAGCAATCGCCGCATTCAAGAGCGTCGGAAAAGAATTGGGAGTTATTTCGTAAAAAATAGCAAGCCATTTCATAATGACAGATATCTAATGCACTTCTAAAATACTAAAAGGTACGTATTTCTTGCGTACCTTTTTTTAAGTTACCGGTAAATCAACTAATCTTATACATACACAAAACGAAAATATTAGAGAACGCACTAAATGCGCTCCTTTTATAATTGGAACTTCACAGTTTTTCTTTTTGTGGACACTTGAGCTCATTCGAT
>JBAYPL010000018.1:0-18951 GCA_041677745.1 Kapaibacterium sp. (SeqCode) | reverse complement strand
CTCCATCCATTTTACGTTATTAGTAACGTTGCATAACACTCTGATGTCTCGTTTTTCCCTGTCAATATTTATACAGTACGCATGCTGATTCTTGTTGTCTTTAGGATAAAGATCGCTGTTTTCGACGAGTTTCTCGATAGGTAAATTGATTGACTTGTAATAATCAACAGTCAACTTAACCACATCTTTATCCTTGTAATATACATCATGGTCAACTGTGTAAATTTTCGGAGCTTCTTGGAAGTAACGATTCTGATAATGCCAAGGCATTAACTTCTCTACGGGGATATTGTGTCTGATACTGAGCACAGAATCAATTTCAGATTTAAGTCGGACAAACTCATCTTTAGTCAAAGCATCAAGTTCGTCAAAAAGTTTAGATATGTCTTCAGGTTCTTGGTCGGATAATTTCAAGGACATTTCATGATAATTCTTATATCCCAACTCACGAGCGACTTCATTACGAAGTTTAACGAGATTGATGATATCATCTTTGACTACGGGACCAATTTCTTTATGTGCATTCCAAACGTTTTCAAGTTCGGACTGTTTAACTGATTTACTGAGAACCTCTTCAATCTGATTGTCATCATATACTTTCGAGCCGACTTTAGCTCTAAAGCTCGAATATTTCAATTCGATTTCACTCTGCATCTTTGACAAACGATTCAGTTTAGCTGTATCAATTTGCTTTGATAAAAGCTCCAAGTAAAGTACATCGGCGGAACGTCTGAGAAGTTCGTCCTTTATTAGGTCGGATTCTTTGAAATCTCTGAGCTTAACGAAGTTTTCTTTATCCGATAGAATGTTATTAAAAGCAACATCATAATTGTTTACTTTTTGCCAATTTTCTTCGTTACTGTTTATTGAGGCTTCAAAATAGGCAAGTGCCATATCGCTGTACGCACTGCTAATTTTAGTGGTCAAGTCGTTATAGAACTTTTTGTAATTAGTTTCCATTTCCTCAACATCCTTTGAAACATCATTTTGCGGTTCAGCGCAAGATGCTAATATAAAGCCAAACAACAAGAAGTAAATTATGTTTTTGAATTTCATAGCATAAATCCTTAAATTTATTGAAAATTAGGATACGAAATCAAGGATAAATATGTTTCATATCCATTGATTTCTATTATCTGTATTGTCTTAGAAATTCAAGTCTGTCCTGAAGCTGAGAAACAGGTATAAGAAGTTTCTCTTTATCCATGATTGCATCATCTTGGCCTTGGAAGACGAGTTCATAGTCTTTACTCATGACGATTGCTTCTTCCGGACATACTTCTTCACAGAATCCGCAATAAATGCATCTCAACATATTAATCTCAAATTTTAAAGGATACCTTTCCTTCTCACGTTCTGTTTCAGAGGCTTGCACTTCGATTGCAAGAGCCGGACAAACACGCGAACATAATCCGCAGGCTACACATCTTTCACCGGACTCTTCATTTACCAGAACAGGTCTTCCGCGATAAGAGCCTTCCGGCTCCCAACGTTCTTCAGGATACTGTCTTGTAAATTTAGGTTTGAACATTTCTCTTAATGTTAAACCTAATCCGCGGGCAATTTCGGGGACGTACAACTTTTCCCAAAATGTTAATCTTTCCGCTTCTGTATTTTTAGTGTTATTCATAACACACCTTTTTTCCTTTTAATACTTAATTCAGCAATGCTAAGCATTTACTTAAATCACTTAAGAAATATAACACCTAATGCCGTAACAATTACGTTCAATAATGACAATGGAAGTAATACCTTCCAGCCCAGGTTCATCAACTGATCGTATCTGAATCTCGGTACTGTCCACCTGACCCAAATGAAGAAGAACAGGAGGAACATTACTTTTATAAAAAATACTCCAAAATGAGCTGCTGCAAGCAAAATCGAACCATCTTGCAAGCCGAGAGTTTCAGGTGCTACCGGTAATGCCCATCCTCCAAGGTACAACAGAACGATAAGGACAGATGAGGTTGTCATATTTGCATATTCTGCCAAAAAGAACATCCCAAACTTCATACCGGAATATTCTGTATTAAAACCACCGACAAGTTCGGGCTCTGCTTCCGGTAAATCGAAAGGTGCTCTGTTTGTTTCGGCGAAAGCTGCAATAAGGAATATAATAAATCCTAAAGGTTGAAGGAATATATTCCATTTCCAACCGTTCCAAGCGAGCTGTTCGTTTACAATATCATTCATTGATAGGGAACCGGCTATTAGCACAACCCCTATTAATGATAATCCCATTGATAATTCATAAGAAATCATCTGAGCAGCCGACCTCAATCCACCGAGTAACGAGTACTTATTATTCGATGACCAACCGGCTAAGGTTATACCATATACACCTACTGATGTCATAGCAAGTATGAATAGGAGACCTATGTTTACATTGGGAGCTATGCCCATATAGATTCTTCTGTCACCTATATCAATATAACTTGAGAAAGGAATAACTGCCCAAACTGCAATCGCTATGCTTAAGGACAGAACCGGAGCTAACGAATGAAAGAATTTATCGGCATTTTTTGGAACAATATCTTCTTTCATAAAAAGTTTAAACACATCGGCAAATGGCTGAAGTGTACCAAAGGGACCTACTCTGTTTGGTCCTATTCTGCCTTGTGCAAAGGCAGACACCTTCCTTTCAAGATATACGTTCAAAGCTGCCATCAGCTGGATACCACCGACTATTGCAAGTGCTTTGACCGTTGTTTCAATTACAATCCACAAAATTTCTGGCATATTCATCTATCATTAAATTATTTTCAAATTAATTATTCTGGTCTCATAACATGAGAGACATAATTTGTTACAACAGGATCTGGTCTGTCGGCTCTATTGAGAATTAATCCTTGATGAAGGTCTAACTTATTGTAATTCATATTGGCAAATGAAGGAACTTTAGAAGCAATTTCTTTAAATACCGATTCTGAATTTGAATACGACCATCCCGCACCTAATTCATTAGCAATACCAAGTATGATTTTCCAGCTTTGCTTGCAGTTTCTTGCATCATGTTGAGTCCAATTGTCATTATATGCACCAAACTTATCAAGTCTGCTCATCTTCATTCCCATGAATCTCATGTTTTCTTTTGTTACAAGAGCAGGGCTGATATGTTGTACCCTTCTGTCTTTATTGATGTAGGTACCTTCAATTTCAGCGTAAGTTGAAGCTGCAAGGACAATATCGGCCTTTTCGGTAATTTTATTATGATTATAATACATGACAACAAGAAAGTCGAGTTTGTCAAGGTGTCCTATTAAATGTTCATGATGAGTGAAATCTTCTTCCATAATGACAAGTGCTTTAATTTTGCCTGAATCAATCAATTCAGCAAGCTGTTCAGCTTGGTATGTAGAGCCCTGATTTTTGGCTCCGACCTCTGCGGCACCATTTGAATTAGGAGCTCTATCGGCAACACCAAGGAAATCATCTTCAAAAGATTTGTCAATGTGCATCAGAAAATCAACATTTGATGTTTTGATGACTTGTTTGGCAAACTTCTGGAAAGCGAAATTGTCTTCATTGGATGCTTTTGCCGATGCCAAGAAGAAAATTTCATTCGGCTTGTATGATGACAATTTCTTGGCAGTCTCGGTATAAGCTTCTTTCCAACTCACGGTTTGATGAGTACCGTTGACTTTGATTGAAGGCTCGGATATTCTATTTTTATTTACAAATTCATAATGTTTGAGTCTTGCATCATCACTAAGCCAATATTTATTGACATACATATTTGTACGGGGTTGAACTCTTAAAATTTCATTGTTCCTTACTCCCAGTTGAATATTACTTCCGGTTGAATCTGCAAAGGAAATCGAGTCATTGAAACTCATATCCCAAACCCGTGCTTTGAATCTGAAATCCGGACTTGTCAAAGCACCGACAGGACACAACTCTATTACATTCATTGAATAAGGATTATCAAATTGAGTACCTTCTGACAATTTGATAGTTACGTGATCACCTCTCTGAACAAAGGTAAGTACGTCTTGTTTTGCAACTTCTTTAGCATATCTTATACATCTTGAACAAGAAATACATCTTTCGGCGTCAAACATAACGTTAGGTCCCCACTTCTGACGCTTGTCTTTGTGATTCTTAGTCTCTACGAACCTGCTTTCACCTTTTGAATGATTGAAGGCATAATCTTGAAGTTTACATTCTCCTGCTTCATCACATATTGGACAGTCCAATGGGTGGTTAATCAGTAAGAACTCCATCACTGCTTCTTGTGCTTCGATCACTTTCGAGTTATTTATGTTAACATACATCCCGTCACTGATAGGAGTACCGCAGGCAATCTGCAATTTGGGTATATATGAGACAATCGGATTTCCGTTTTCGTCAACCTCATTTGTCCCATCAGGTAGTTTCTTGGGCATACCGACTTCTACAAGGCACATTCGGCAATTTCCGGCTACCGATAATTCAGGATGCCAACAAAAATGAGGTATTTGCATACCACTTTCGTATGCTGCTTCAATTATCGTCTTTCCGGGCTTCGTTTCAATTCTCTTGCCATCTATGAAAATATGAGGCATCAGCTTAAGCTCCAACTATAAAATTTTTCAAAATTATTAAACTAACAAAGCGGATTTTTAATTAATTCACTTTGTGTAACAAAAAACATTGCAAAATACGAAAAAAAAACTTGCTATTAAAATCAAAACAGCATTTTTCATATTAATTTATTGATTTTCTAACTCTGCTTCTATCAATCTCCATATTTTTTGACATGGAAAGGCATTTGAAAATATGGCTTGACCAATGATTACTGAATCAATATTACTGAATTTGTATTGATTTAATTCCCATAGTTCTTCGGGGCTGTTAATACCACCATATATGGTATATCTGAAACTACGGTTTTCGATTAGTGACTTAAACATCGTAATGTCAATGCTTTCACCCTTGAATATAGATTCGTTAGTTCCAATCAAAATGCGTCTTGCACCGGTTTCAACCAGTTTCTCCAGCAAAATTTCAGGTGTAAACTCATCATTAAACTTTGGGTCATAGAATGTTTGGGAATCTTGGACTATAAGACAGAAGCAAAGTCTTGATGCAGAAAATTCTTTTATTAAATCTTTGCAAAGATTTTGATTAAGAAGCAGTTCGTTACTGATTATAAGTCTATATAATCCGGATTCCAGAGCCATCCTGCAAGATTCTTTATCTGTAAATCTTGCATGTAACTCTATAGGAGTGTCTATACAATCACAAAGTTCGGCAATATTCTTGTAATCAATGTTTTTACCGTGCAGCAATGAATCGTAATCAATAAGATGTAAAGCTTTAAAATTCTCTTTACGCAACAGTTTTATAAGTTCTTCGGGTTTATTTTGCAGCTCCAAATATAACTCTTCGGTTCCGGGCTCACCAATAATACAACGCTTACATACGCCATTTTCAAGCTCTAAGGACGGAATAATTAACATATCAACTCGTAGTAAACTTCAAAGCACTTTTGATAATATTCTCAATTTTAATTTCGCCGGTACTTGTTGCTTGAGCTGACTTAACTGCCTTTTCTGCGGTACTTCGTGAGTACCCGAGAGATATCAAGGCGCTGACAGCTTCATTAATAATTGTATTACCTTGTAATTCTTTATCGCCTCCCCCACTCGAACCGAGAAGAGAAAATGCTTTATCTTTGAGCTCAAAACATAATCGTTCCGCAGTCTTCTTACCTATACCCGGGAGCTTTTGCAATGCCGACATATTCTCACCCACTATGTATTCAGCCAGAGTCTCAGCTGAAACGGACGACAGTATGCCTAAACTTGTTTTGGCGCCGATGCCGGATACCGAGTTCAGAATCCTGAATGCTTCACGTTCTTGTTCACTCAAGAAACCGTAAAGATTGACTTCATTTTCACGCATTTGAAAAACTGTGAATATGAAGATAACTTCACCGATTTGAGTGAATTTATCGGAAGTGTTCAACGACACACTTAACTGATAACCTACTCCGCCGCATTCAACTACTAAGGTTGTGCTGTTCTTATAAATCAGCTTCCCGTTTAAACTCGAAATCATATTTTGAATTTTAAAAGAAACAATACATACAAAGATAATACTTTTTTATGAGCTTTACACCTATTATTCTTACTAAAAAGCAAATATTACTTCTTTTAGTTGTCTCACTTTTGTCTCAATTATACCAGGCTTAACCCTGATATTATACTATTCTTATATTTATTGATTAAAAAAACAGGAGAACCTTTTGAATCCTCCTGTTATTATCTTGTTGTTTCATTTAGAAGTGCTAAATTTTAATCAATTTCACTATTTTTACAAAATCATTAGCCTTGATTCGTGTTATATAAGTTCCTGAAGGAAGATGACCTAAATCAACAATATAACTGTAACTTGATTCAAATCTTTCGGTAGTGTTGAACACTGTCTTTCCGTTTAAATCTGTAATAGAAATATCCAAACTTTCCAACACAGGATTTGAGAAGTTCAGAGTGAACTTACCGTGACCGGGATTATTGCTGACACTTATATCAAAGTCATTGAATATCCTGTCATCAACATTAGTAACAACATTAAACGGATCGGACATCGTTGTACAAGTATATTCATTTGAAACCAATACGGTATAGTCTCCGAGTCTTCCATCCTTAATAATTAGTTCTCTATTAGTCTCGTTGAATAATCTTCTGTCATTATGATACCACTGGTAGGATTCACCATAAGAAGCAATCAATTTATTGCCTTCTTGCTTGATTGTAGGTTTTTCAGGAGCCGGCATCATTTCTACGAACATATCTTCCGAAGTAACGGTGCATCCGTCTTCAGTAATACCTGTCACATTATACATCCCGGGTTCTCTAACTTTTAGTATGGAGCCTTCTTCACCGTTTGACCAAATATATTGAGAAAAGCCACTGCTGGCATAAAGTACCATTTCCGCATCAGGACACAGATATGCTTGCTCAGCCATAGTTATCTGTATCTCGTCATAAGGACTTTTTGGTATGACAAAAGCATTTGACCTTCCGATACACCCGTCACCATTTTCGACAAACAAAGAATATGCTCCCGATTTAGTAACAATGATTTCTTTTTCTGTACTCCCATTAGACCATCTGTAATTAGAATAATCTTTGGATGCCCTGATTATTACAGTATCACCCGGACAAAAACTTGCGGGCTTGATAACTTCGATTTCAGGTTTATCGGCAGTACATAGAATCAATGGATGTGTCCATACACCTCTTCCGTATGTTGCAGCATACAGTGTGTTAGAATTTTTATGAATTTCCAGCTCCATTATGATGACATTAGGCAATTCGCTACCCAGTTTTTCCCAATAGAATGAGTTATAATCAGTATAAAACACACCAATGTCAGTACCTATATATAGTCTGTCGGGTGAGTTTTCTTGAATAATTATCGAATTTACGGGAACATTGGGTATATTGTATGATAAATTATTAACAACCTCAGAACCGATAATTTCGAGTACTTTATCATTAGAATTAAAACCGGATTTTGACACCCACAGCCTATCAGCTTGATAAGGGTCAACAGCTATGTCAGTTATAAATGTGGTAGATGTATGAATTATGTCCCAGTCTTCACCGCCGTTATAGGTAGCAAAAAGTTGGTTAACCGATGCAGCATATATTACGTTAGTGTCACTTGGTGCTATAGCTATTGCCTGAAGGGTCGAAGACGGGTTTATGTCTGAGATTTTTTTCCAGGAATTTCTGGCACCATAGTTTTCAGATTTCCATATATTACGGTATCCCACATAAATGGATGCAGAATTGACCGGATTCAAAATATAAGGAGTTACCCATCCACCTGACTCATTGGTAGTGTTACTGCTGATTATATTGTTAAACGATTCACCACCGTTAGTTGAGCGGCTGATTCTGCCATTATATATTGAAGCATACATGATTTGCGGATTGTTATAATCAATAATACATTCCATGCCGTCCGAACTGAGCACTTTCTTCCAACTTCCGTTCTTTCGCAGTGATGAGCCATTGTCTTGAGCTCCGCCTATTACAACACCATTTTCTTTTTGTGAAACACCGATTTTGTAAAATTGCATTATTTCAAGCCCGTTGCTGAAAGAAACCCAGTTAGTACCATTGTCGGAACTTGCATCTATACCTCCGTCGTTACCGACAAATAAAGTCCTGTTATCGGGAGCATACATAAGGTCATGATGGTCTGCATGAACGAAAGGAAGCTGTTGGCTCGGAGTCCAATGTGTCGTTTTCACAAAATTGACTCCCCCGTCTATTGAACGCCAGATATTTATTCCACCAACAAAAAGCTCTTCCGCATTCAGTGGATTGACTGATATACATAGGTCATAAAAGCCTTGACCGGAATTATCACTCGATAAATTTCCCGTGTACCAACCTAAAATATTTCTTGAAAGAGAGGTAGGATTTGATCTAACTTCCCAATTTTTGCCGGCATCAGATGACATCTGTAATGAGTTGAATCCATAAGTTCCTGTATTTGCAGCAATGGCATAAAGTCTTTCGCTGTCAGCTGCACTCACTCCGATTGCTATTCGTATTGCATTTGGTATTAAAAGAGTTCGCTCCCATGAAACACCTGCATCATCCGAAACCCAAACGGATGCATTACCGCTTGAGGAGTATGTTGAAGCATAGATAGTACTACTGCTTCCTGGTTTAAATTCCATATCCATCACATGCAAATGACGTACAGAATTTTTCCAAGTGTCACCACCGTCTGTGCTTTTAAAAATACCAGTATTTGATGCAACATAGACTAAGTCTGGATTTACGGGGTCAACCAATACTCTGCCAAGTATCATCTTATCTTCAAGTTTACTGTTCAAATTCGTAGTATGCCAATTATTACCTCCATCGCTGGTCTTAATCAAACCTATCGAGTAAAAATTTCTTGATGAGGTGGAACCAAACATGTCACCTGTAGAAACATAAACAATTTTTGGATTAGAATGTGCGATACCTATGTCAGATACGCCAATGGATAAGAACTGAGTAAAAGGAAATGTATGCCAACTCGAACCATAATCAGTAGTTCTCCATAAACCGCCACTTGCAGAGCCTGCCCATATTTCATTTGAATTATTCGGATTAAATCTCACTGCATTTACTCTGCCGATTCCAACGTGACCATCCTCAGACGCAGGTTGATTTATCGGTCCGAGTTTGCTCCACTTTGTGTTTTGTAAAGATAATCTATCTTTATTCGCCTTCTTAATTGACTCTGACTCTTGATATATTTCATAAGAATTTGGAAATTCACCGGTGGGATAGGTCCTCTGAAACCAGAAGTACTCCCAACGTTTAAACTGTTTAAATCCTCTGATTTGTCCTTCCCCTTCTTCTTCCCATATTTGATATGCTTGCTTTTGTATATCATAGAAATTCACTTTCTTTGAATTGTCATAGTCAAGAATTAACCTTTGTGAAAATAGGTTGTTGAAAGGAAGCAATAATATTATTGCCATGAATACAGAGCTGAATATAAATTTCAATGTCATTTTAATGAATCCGAATAATACACACAATTAACATCACATAAAGACACACAAACATCTCAAATAGTTACAATCGTATGATATTTTATTAAATATTGTAATCTTATTTCTGTTTAACAAGAAACTTGTTAAAAACAGAATTTTTTTATAAATGATTAATTCTTATATAAATATAACAATCCTGCTGATTTGTGTGCAATAATGACTGATTCTTTGTACTTTTGTACAGGATATTATTTTAAAATTTTAATATGTCAGAAAAAATAATTTTAATCGAAATTTGCGGTTCTCATGATGAGTGTATTTATGCACAGGCTCAAGTATTCAAACGTCTTGGATACGATGTCCTGATAATCGCTTCAGATGATCTGTCGGATAGGTTTACGGATTATGATATTGATGTCGAGTTAGAATATTTCTCATTCAGTAAAAACAGACTGAATAATCTATCAAAGCTATTCAAGATAAAAAAATTGATTAAAAATGTTAATCCTGCACATATCCAATTTAATACTGCATCAAATTCTTTGGTAATGGACCTACTGTTTTTGTTGGGAAAAAAGTATTCCTATTCAGGTATCATCCATAGTTTGAAAAAACTAACCGAGGGCACTACTCAAAAAATCATCAACAGATACATTAAGAAATATTTCGTTCTTAACGACTTTCTGCTTGATTTCATTCCTAAGCTTACATCAGCTCACGAATTCGAATCATTTTACACCGCTTCCTTTCCTTACAACTTTGATATTCATAGTCGTGATGATTCAATATTCAAGATTTGTATTCCCGGAAACGTCGAATATAAACGCAGAGATTATTTATATCTGACAGAGCTTGCAAAATCACCAAATCTCAATCCGAATGTAGTCTTCGAAATTTTAGGAAATTCCAAACACAGATACAGTTGCGGGAATGATTTAAAAGAAAAAGTCAAACATTGCGACTCATCAGACAGATTTATCTTCCATGACAACTTTATTGAGCCGTATAAGTTTCATAAAAATGTTCAGTCATCCGACTTAATTATGCCTTTGTTGCATCCAAATGTAGAGTATTATGAATCTTATCTGACTAATCAAATAAGCGGGACCTACAATTTAAGCTTTGCATACAGAATTCCGATGTTGATATCAAAGCCCTTTGATATTGTAGAAGACATCAGAAATACAGCATTTTTTTACGATTCGATAGAGGAGTGTATTTCACAAATCAACCGCATAGTGAATAATAAGCATCTATTACGTAATGAAAAATTTGATGATTACATTTCCAATAAGTTGAATCTTGATACTCAGGCTATCAAAATTAATGATTTCTTGTTTAAAAAATGAGAAACAAATATCAAAATGTATTCTTATTTCGTTATACAACTTTCTGACAATGTTATTCAATATATTTCCATGAAAATAAAATATTCTGCCATATTTCTTCTTATCATGTTTGCGTTTAAAGCATATTCCAATGAACAAGCTGTTGACACGACAGCTGTTCATGAGCAATATCCGGATTCTTTAATAAGCATACCTTCTGTCACTCACGGCAAAATCTTTCATCAAGATTATAATCAATTCAGAACTATCAATAAATCAGACATTCAAGAAATCAACTATGTTGGATTGAACGATATAATTTCAGATTTCACCCCATTCTATAATCAACATCTTGGAGGATATTCCACCTACAACAGTTTTCTTGCTTTGGGAGCTTCATCAAGAGGAATCTCATGGGCTTACAACGGTAGAAATATCAACAATCCGATTTTAGGTTCATTCAATCCCGAACAACATTCACCGGAATTCTTTGAGAACTTAGAAATATTCACCGGCAGCGATGCTGTAATTTTAGGAAATAATGCCTCATCGGTGTTTATAAATATTCAGGAAATCAGATATAATACAGGAAAACCTTTTACACGACTTTGGTTCGGCAACTCAGGATTCGGTTATTTGGGGGCTGACGGAGTTTTTTCACAGAATTTCAGACCAAACTGGAATTTCACTTTTGGATTTAAAAGTTATAATTCACTCGGTGCCTATGATAATTCATGGGGTAACAACTGGAATGCACGAGCTATTCTGCGTTGGAACCCGAACGACAAAACAAGTATCTCTTTGACGGAGAATTACACAAATATTGGCTCCGGTACAAGTGGCGGAGTTGACTTGAGTCGCTCAGACGATATATATGACAGATTGACCGCCGTATCTGTTTATACAGGTCTGAATGAACGTAACTTCCGTAATGACTTAACATTGACGGCAAGCCATAAATTTGACACGGTTCATTATAACGCTCTTACAGTTAATTTATATCTCAGCACTTCTGTTTGGGATAGAAATTCAGGTGCTGATTACAGTTTTGGTCCATCAGACACAAGCAATTCCGTTTTCTCGAATTCTTTCAATTATGCCGGTGCTGAAGGTAGATATGAAGTCGAATTTTTTGAAATGATGAAATTCAGATTTGGAGCCTCGGCTGAGTATGATTTTGTAAATCAATCCTTTCTAAACGATGAATTCAAAGGAATTTCGAGTGGTTTATACAGCCATGCCTCTGTCAATTTCAGTGATTCATACTCTCTAAGCGGTGGAGTGAGGTTGAACAGCCAATTTGCTAAAACTGCACTTGCTTATGGTATAAAACAAAAAATACAATTTTCTGAAAATCTTAGTTTATCTTCCGATTTTTCATACACAGACAGAATACCGTATCTTGCAGAAGGTCTGCATCTTGATAACGAACAACATATATCCTTGAACGGTGAACTTTCTTATATCGGAGATAACGGGTTAAGAGTCAGCACCGGATTATTTTACAGAACTGTCTTTTCACCTGTAATCTTTGATATCCGGCGTCAATCAGAAAAAATACAAGATAAGCATTACAACGGCAATGAATATTCACGATTTGGAGTGTATGCGGATTTTTCTGGAACATTAGTATCCGATTTTGGTTTTCGTTTAAGGTTACTTAGTCAGTACGGGTTGGATGTCAACAGCAATCAATTGATAGACCTGCCCTTGTTAAACGGTAGTGCCAAAATATTTTATACTTATAAACCCGGTCGAAGTATGCTGCGTATCGGTTTAGAAGCAGGTGCTATCAGCGATTTTACGGGAGATCAATTTTTCCCATTGACTCGCTCATATTATCAAGGAGATTACAGCTCAGGATTCATGTTTTCAGGCTTGACTGCATTTGCCGAGATAAAAATCGGAGATGCTTACGTTAAAGTGCAGTATAGAAATCTGTTTAGCAATAATTATTATTTTGTGCCGATTAATCCCATGTTTCCTGCAAACTTGAGGCTGAGTGCCAATTGGACTCTGAACGAAAATTGATTATCAAACAAACTCATCTTGTTGACAGTAACAGTTCTTAGGAATTTAGTTAGCATTGCATTGTCATGATTATATTATATTAAAAATCATTTAAACCAATAAAATTGAGTATATTTGTAAGTTGATATTTTAATATTTTTTTTTAAAGATTTTTTCCATGGAAAACACAAATTCGACAGAAAACAAGGGAAAATTATACTTGGTTTCTACACCGATCGGAAACAAAGACGATATAACTATCAGAGCTGTCAATACAATTAAACGTTGTGATATTGTCGTATGCGAAGAGATGAAAATGGGTGCTTTAACTCTAAAAAACCTCAATCTTGCGAAGGAACTCATACCCCTTAACGAGAATAATGAAAGCGAAATGACAATGGAAGTTCTGAGACTATTACGTTCAGGTAAAAAAATTGCTTTGATATCTGATGCAGGTACTCCGGTATTCGCCGACCCGGGACTATATCTTGTTAAGTCTGCTATTGGCAATGATATTGACATTGAAGTTGTACCCGGAGCATCGAGTATAATGACTGCTCTTGTAAGAAGCGGTTTTGATATTTATGAATTTTTATATGCAGGATTTCTACCCAGAAAATATGAGGATAGAGACAGAAAATTACAGAAATTGTCGAGGGAACGCCGTACAGTAGTAATACTTGAAACTCCATACAGGTTACACACCTTATTAAGTGCCTGTGCCGATATAATGCCCGAACGTAAAGTTTATCTTGGTATGAACTTGACAATGCCTTTTGAAACACATCATTACGGAACTTTTTCCGAATTAGTCAAGAAATTTGAAAATTCTAAGATTAAATCTGAATTTGTTATTGTCATGGAAGCTAATAAGGAATGGATTGGTCCCAAACCTGAGATTTCTGATGAAGTGTTTGATGATGAAGATGATGATTCACCGGTGGAATATGAATATCCCGTTAAAGCTCATGCAAAACAAATTCAATTGAGAAAAGATAGGAAAGAACATAAATTTGAATCCAAGAGAAAACCTTTCGATAAAAACAGAACCTTTGGAGAGAAAAAATCCTATGATGGCAGGAAGTCTTTCGAAGGGAAGAAATCATTCGACGGGAAGAAATCATATCAGGGTAGAAAATCTTTTGAAGGGAAAAAATCCTACGAAGACAGAAATTCTTTCGACGGTAATAAGCCATTTAGAAGAAATTCCGATGATTCATTTAGAAATCGTTTTGATTCAGACTCTACCCCACTTCCGGGCAGAGGCTTCAAGAGAAATTCTAAAAGCGGAGGCGGTTTTGGCAAATCTAAAGGTAAGTCGGATTTCAGAAACAAGAGAAATAGCGACTAATAATTAACAAATTATTCAGAGAATAGAAATTTTACTTGCTTTAACTCATCAAGCAGCAATTTTCTTGCTCTGAAAAGATGCGCCTTAACAGTACCGAGAGGCATTTCCAATCTTTTCGAAATTTCATTATAATCAAGCTCCTCTTCATGTCGGAGCTTGATTATCAATTTATACTTTTCCGGTAAACTGTCAATGGCTTTTTGTAGGGCAGAATAACGCTCTCGGTTCAATAATTCCACATCCGGTCTGTTAGAATAATCTTCAATTTCAATGTATAAGTTGTCGTCATCATCTGAACTAACAGAAATAGGTTTATCTATTGATACTACATTCAGACGCTTCTTTCTTAGAAAATCAATACATGAATTAGATGCTATTCTGTAAATCCATGCTGAAAAGGTATATTCTGATTTGTATTTATCGAGAGCATTATAAGCTTTGATGAATGTCTCCTGAACTAAGTCATCAATATCATCCTCATCTTTAATCATTTTACGAATTAAAGATGCAACTACACGTTTGTATTTGTTTTGTAATATTCCAAAAGCGTTAACATCACCTGAAGAAATCCTGTTTATTGTTTCCAAATCTTCGGATTGTGAACTGCTTATTTCTTTGACTCTTTTATCGGACATAAAAAATACAAATTTCAAAATTAAAGAACTTGAAAATAAGTAAATTTATCAGAAAAATAAAGAATTATTTGAAATTTTGTATCAAGTACCATAATATTACTATGAAAAAGCAATATGATTTGAAATATTATCTGATACGGATTTAAATCGCCGATTCGAGATTTGAGACTTGAGGTTGCGGAATACTTATAATAAATTTAGTTCCTCTGCCTGTACTGCTTTCAACCTTAATATCTCCATTATGTAGAAGAACTATGTGTTTGACGATTGAAAGTCCCAAACCTGTACCACCGACTTTCCTTGACCTTGACTTGTCAACTGTGTAGAAGCGTTCAAATAGTCGGTTATGATGTTCAGCAGGAATTCCTGCTCCGGTATCTTCCACAGTTAAAATTGCATTTCTGCTGTCTCTGTGTGCTGTAATTTTAACAAATCCTTTATCTGTATATTTGATGGCATTGTCTATGAGATTAATTAAAACTTGTTCAATCCTGAAGGGATCAATTAATATTAATGGATTTGACATATTAACTTCACGAATCAATTGAAGTCCTTTATCGGCGAGTTTTTGCTCGAATACCCTTGGCATTCCATCGAAAATCATATTTATGTCAATACTGCTCAATTGTAAATGAGATGTACTCTGCTCTATTTCGGACAATATCAGCAAGTCTTGAACAATATTAATAATTCTGTCAGTATGGCGTTTTAGAATTTTTATATAAGGGAAAATTACATCTTCTTCTTTGATTTCTTCTTCTATGGTATCAATGAATCCTTTTATGGCAGTGAGTGGAGTTCTCAATTCATGTGTTACATTGACTACAAAATCTCTCTTCACGTTTTCTAACTTTTTAATTTCAGTTATATCATGAAAAAGTACTATCAGCTCATTTTTAGATTCTATGTAATTGGCACTGCAAAGTAAAATTTGATTTTGGAACTCGATTTCACAGCTTTTAGGCTTCTTCTTTTTTCCGACAGATTTAATCAATTCATAAAATTTAATATGCGAAATCAGTTCTTTGTAACTCCTGCCTTGAACAAGGTTAGTCTTGCATATGTTTTCAAAACTTTTGTTGTGAAGCTTAATTTTTCCATCCTTATCAAGAACTATCAGCCCTGTTTGCATTGAGCTAATCAACATCAAATAACGTTCCTGTCTGGATTGTGCTAAATCGAAGAAGGCTTTCAACTTGTCAGTCATTTGATTGAAATTTCCAACTAATTGTGAAATCTCGTTTTCACCCGGTATGAACAATTTATTCTCAAAATCACCCAATGCCACTTTTCTTGAAGCACGTGATAATTCTCGTATAGGTTTTAATACTTTGAGAGTAAACATTGCAATCAATATCGAGGAAATAAAAATAATGAAGAAGGAATATAGAATCAGGTCATACTTTATAAAATCCATGAAGTTGAAGTCATCCTTCAAGGGAACTGATACTTTGACTATAATTAAGTTATTATCTTTTGTTGATTTGGTATTGTAAACAAAGATTTCGTCCCTGCTGATATTCTCTGCTAAATATGTTCCGGATTTATATTTTTCAATTAAGGATTTTATTTCATTTTGATTGCTTTGTTTATTAGAACCTTTAAGATTATTTTCGGAGTCAGCAATCAGCTCGCCACTTGAATTAAATATTTCAATTGTGATATTTGTTATAATTCCGTTTTCACTTATATATTTCCGGAGTTCTTCTTCTTGTCTTTCATCCAAATATAAGACACTTTTATCGGCTATAAGATAGGATATTGATTTTAAATCTTCAATCTTTGTTTCGATGAAATTTCTTTGTACTGATTTAAAGGAAAAATATAACAAGAATCCTGTAAAGAATATGATTACAAGTAGAAAAGATAAAATCATTTTCCCGAATAAAGATTTCATATTTCATCTAATTTATATCCGATTCCTCGAATATTTTTGATGAGCTTACCTGCTTCATTGAGTTTTTCGCGGAGATTTTTAATATGGACATCAATTGTTCTGTCGAGTACTCCTTTTTCTGTAGTTCCGAGGTAATCCAATATTTGTTCTCTTGAATAGACCCAACCTCTTCTTTCTACTAATAGTCTGAGGATTTTAAATTCAGTATTCGTCAACTCAATTTTATTATCATGTACTACGACTTCATATTTCTGTAAATCAATTGTTAAGATATCGGCGATTTTGATTACTTTTGTCTTGACAATCTTCTCATCTCTACGTAGCACTGCTTTGATTCTTGCCATCAATTCTCGCGGCGAGAAAGGTTTAGTTACATAATCATCTGCTCCGAGTTCGAGTCCAAGCACTTTGTCAAATTCATCTACACGTGCAGTTAGCATTATTACCGGTATTGACGAGAATTTTTCTTCTTTTCTCAGATATTTACATATTTCAAACCCATCAGCATCAGGCAACATTAAGTCAAGAATAAATAAATCGGGAGTATTGTTTTTGAGATATTTGAAAAGTCCGGCAGCATCCTCGAATGATTTTACTTTAAATCCAGCTTTTGTGATATGTATATTCAGCAACTCTATGATGTCTGGTTCATCATCAACAACGACAATCTGTTTTGGAATTCCAGAATTGAATGATGTAGGATTGTCTTTGTTTTCATCCGATTTTTCGTAATTCATATCTCTCTGAAAATATTTGTAACAAACATAGATTCAAAACTATGCAATTTTTGTTAATTTACAGTTAAGAAAAAACATGATTTCTGTTAAATAATAAAAATTACTCCTTGATCCATTCAGAAATGGTTTTAATCACATTAACGTCCACTTTAAACGGTTTGTGATATTCCTCCGGTGAACTTTTATCGTCTCCGGCTGCAAAATAATGATTTAAGTCATTGAATGATACAAACTTCACGTTCGATTTGTTATTCAAAGTATTCTTCCACAAATTATAATCATCTAATGTAACCTGATAATCTCTTGTTCCTTGAAGAAACAACATCTTATTACCAAATTTGACTGCATCATTCAAAGGTTTAATATCCAAAAAGGATTTCCAATACCTTGCAGACATGTTTAATGGAAGTGAATCAGTTGGAGTAGAAATATTAAAATTGACTGAGTACAGGTTTCTAATTCTGCGTTTGAATTCATTTATTTGATTTTGCTCTTTCTCGTCAATTACACCATCGAGAAGTGACAGATATTCATACTGGTCAGTCAGTACAACATCAAGATTTCTCGCCATACCTGCAAGGCTGACAATCCCGGCAACTCTGCCGGATTCAACTGCTATTTTCGGTGCAAAAGTAATACCGGTTCCATGAGCAAGTATATAAATCTGCTCTTTATCAATATTGTACATTTCAGCATTGTCAAATAGAAAGTTCACGGCATAATTGACATCGTCAATTTCTTCGTCATAAACATCTGTACTGTCCTCCATGTTGACCATTTCGACAGGGTATTGTTTAGTTCTTTTATTAAATCGAAAAACCGCTGTACCACGTGATGCCAAACCCCAGGCAATATCTTTGAAAGGTTTATTAGGACCAATACTTGCATCCATGTCTTGAGGACCTGTATCATGTATCATTATTATGATTGGTGACGGTATTTTACTTATGGGTAAAGTTAACGCAGCATTCAGAATGAATGGTGCTTGACCGAATTTTATAAGCATCTCGGCAAATTTACTTGTATCGGCATAAGCAGGTATTGAATATAAATACTCCGTTCTTTCGGGTCTCATGTTGAATCCTGATACCAGGCCTAGATCGTCAATAGTAATTCCGGCTTTGATATTTCCATTTTTAAATGAGAGAGTCGAATAGCAAATAAATGAACCGTTTGTCAACTCGGCTCTCGATGGAGTTTTCGATAAGTAAGGTCCAAGCAAAGATTCCATCTGGTTGCGGACATTAGACATATTCTCAACTGATATCTGATCTTTAACTTTGTCGTTGAACATTTCATACAATAGCTCTGCTTTACGATTTATCAAATATTCCAAAAATCGGTCAGCAGTCACTTGTGCATTATCCTTATCCGTAACGGAGAATAAGCTCGTAACGGATAAGAAAATAAGCATCAGAAACAGAATTAATTTCATATTTTAAAATTGAAATTATACATCTAAATTTTTGACATATTGAGCATTACGTTCAATAAACT
>JBAYPL010000017.1:0-19158 GCA_041677745.1 Kapaibacterium sp. (SeqCode) | reverse complement strand
AACTTCAGGATTATTTTCGGTATCGCATTCTAGCACAATTAAACAGCCCAATAATTATTAAATCACTGCAATTTGCTCGGGTGCAGCAAGCAGCATATCACCGCCGTTCTTTGTAACAAGAAATACATCTTCGGCTCTGATACCGAACTTGTCTCCTAAATAAATTCCGGGCTCAACTCCAATAACACATTCATCAGGAATCATTTGGTCAAGGATTTCATATGAAATAATGGGATTTTCGACAGCACGCAAGCCTATACCGTGACCGAAACCATGCTTGAAATATTCACCGAAACCATCCTTACGAATTGATTCCCTGCAAATAGAATCAAGATTTTTGGCAACCATACCCGGTCTAACTTCTTTCAAGGCGATATTTCTTGCTTTAAGGAGAGAGTCATATATAGCTTTTTGCTCTTTAGTAACCCTACCCATTGCTACAGTCCTTGAAATAGCGGTACCATAACCATTGATTTTGACACCGAAATCTAATATCACTAATTCTTGTTTCTTGATTTTTTTATGTGAAGGATTTCCGTTTACCTGAGAGCAACGAGGACCTGATACTACTATTATATCCTGCGGATCGCCTTCCGAACCTTTTAATCTGCATTGGTGTGAAATTTCTGTTGCCAACTCAATTTCAGACATGCCAACTTTAATGAAACCAAGCATATAGTTATAAACGTCATCGGCAATAGTAAGAGATTTTTTGATAAATTCCAACTCTTCGGGGTCTTTAGGTTGTGTAAATCTTGATACCAAATTATCAGCGGGCTTAAATTTCAGAGGGCGGATTTTATTTCTAATTTCCACAGCTTCGGAATACGGCATACTATCAGCCTCGAAGCTAATACCCTGAACACCTTTAAGAACATTTTTTTCAACAAGATAAATCCATGGATCTCTGGTTATGTGTATGTGCAAATTAGGGAGGGCGTAAATCTCATCTTTAATCTGCTCTTCGTAAGTATCGTCAGTAACAAAATGGAGTTCATCTTTCAGGATAAAAAACAAAGCATTTGACCCTGAGAAATTTGTTAAATATCTAATATTAGGCATAAAACTGACAGCAATTGCTTCAGACTTTTGCTCATCCAATGAAAATCTTAATTGCTCAAGTCTTCTATCAACAATTTTCGGATAGTTACTATGAACTTGTTGTGTGGTTGTCTTCTTAGCCATACTGATTCAGCCGTTTTTAAATTATACAAAGTAATTAGGAGATTCTTTTGTTATAGATACATTATGCGGGTGAGACTCTCTCAAACCGGCATTAGTTATTCTGTTGAAACGTGCTTTTTCTTTCATCTCTTGAACATCTTTACATCCACAATAACCCATTGCAGACCTCAGACCACCGATTATCTGATAAATAGTATCACTTACAGAGCCTTTATACGGGACTCTTCCTTCGATTCCTTCCGGAACAAATTTATTGATTTCATCTTCGACATCTTGAAAATATCTGTCCGCTGAACCTTGACTCATAGCTCCGAGCGAGCCCATACCTCTGTAAATTTTATATGCACGTCTTTCATAGATAATTTTTTCGCCCGGGCTCTCTTCATGACCTGCGAGCATATTACCTATCATCACCGAGTCTGCACCGGCAGCAATTGCTTTAGCTACATCACCTGTCTGTTTAATACCGCCGTCAGCAATAATCGGAATGTCGTGTTTGGCTGACTGTTCAGCCACTTTCATAATGGCAGACAATTGAGGGACACCAACACCGGCTACTATACGAGTAGTACAAATGGAGCCCGGTCCTATTCCAACTTTCAAGCCGTCGGCGCCACTGTCAATCAATGCTTTAGCAGCTTCGGGAGTAGCAATGTTACCACCCACAACTTGTAGTGAGCCGTAAGCAGATTTAATGCGGCTTATCATCTTCATAACGCCGGCAGAATGTCCGTGAGCAGTATCAACAAAGACTGCATCAACACCTTTTTCAACCAATGCTGCTACTCTGTCCATAGTATCGTGTGTCACGCCTAAAGCCGCTGCTACTCTTAATCTACCGCTGTCATCTTTGCATGCGTGAGGGTGTTTTTTCTTTTTCTGAATATCTTTGAACGTTATGAGTCCTCGTAGCGTATTTTCGGAGTCCACAACAGGTAATTTTTCGATTCTTTGACTTTGGAGTACATGCTCTGCATCATCCAAGGTAGCACCAACCGGCAGGGTGATGAGGTTTTCTGTCGTCATAATTTCACGCAAGGGCTGATTCGAATCAGGTTTAAACCTTAAGTCTCTGTTGGTAACTATTCCAATCAACTTATGATTTTCATCAATAATCGGAATTCCTGATATGTGGTAAAGAGACATAAGATAAAGTGCATCCGAAACCCTTTTGTCACCTGTAAGTGTTATAGGGTTCCTAATCATGCCGCTTTCCGAGCGTTTTACTCTGTCAACTTGTTCAGCTTGCTTTTCGATGGTAAGATTTTTATGAATTACACCCAAGCCGCCTTCACGGGCAAGAGCAACAGCCATATTTGCTTCAGTAACAGTATCCATTGCCGCACTTAGAACAGGAATATTCAGGCTTATCGTCTTGGTTAGTCGTGTGTTAAGTTTAGTATCCCGCGGCAAGACCTCAGAATAAGAAGGAATAAGCAATACATCATCGTAAGTAATTCCTTCGTACAATATTTTTCCTTCTTTCATTTTATTTATTACTGTTTCTGTTATTAATATACGTCATTAGTAATCTCCGTAAATGATTCAATAATCATATAGATATACAATTATCGAGCATAATTCATTATTGTTTCCCGTGTAAGGAAGCGGCTTTTAATTTAGCTTGCTCAAAATTAAGCTTAGCAGTAATTGCTAACTTATCGCCGTTATTTGATGCAAGAGCTAATTCGGACTTAAATTTTTCGATATTTTCAGCGCTTTGTTTTCTGTCAATATCCGCAGAAGAGGCTGCTGATTCTACAAGTACGGAAACAACATTCCGGTTAACTTCTACAAACCCGGTACCGGTAGCAAAATAAGTGCTTTGATTAGTGTTATTTTTAATTTTGATAATCCCACAATCCAGTGAAGAAACAATCGGAGCATGGTTAATCAGAATCTCGAAAGGAGAAAGCGAACCGGGTACATTTACCGATACGGCGTCGCCTGAAAAGACGACGCTTTGCGGTGTAATAATATCAACTTTTAGGATTTTGTCTGCCATAAATTATCTTTAATTTTGTTTTTTCCACGCATCAAACACTTCATCAATAGTACCTTTGTACTCGAACATAGTTTCGGGAATTTCGTCACAATCGCCATTGAGAATAGCTTTGAATCCGGCTATGGTATCGGCTACTTTTACGTACTTACCTTCGAATCCGGTGAACTGTTCGGCAACAGAGAAAGGCTGTGAGAAGAATCTTTGAATCTTACGAGCTCTGTAAACTGTATGTTTATCTTCGTCAGAAAGCTCGTCCATACCAAGTATGTTGATGATATCCTGCAAGTCCTTGTATGTTTGTAGTACTTTGATACAGGTAATTGCAGTCTTATAATGTTCTTCACCCAACACCAAAGGGTCCATGATTCTTGAAGAAGAATCCAAAGGATCTACAGCAGGATATAGACCTAATTCTGCAATCTGACGTGACAGAACTGTCTTAGCATCAAGGTGAGTAAATGTATTTGCCGGAGCCGGGTCAGTCAAGTCATCGGCAGGCACATAAACAGCCTGAACAGAAGTAATTGAACCACGGTTTGTAGAGGCAATTCTCTCCTGCAAGGCTCCTAATTCGGTTGCTAAAGTGGGCTGGTAACCCACAGCCGAAGGCATACGACCTAAAAGTGCCGACACTTCGGAACCTGCTTGAATAAAACGGAAGATATTATCAATAAACAGAAGGATGTCTTTACCTTCTTCATCACGAAAATATTCTGCTATAGTAAGTGCTGTCAATGCCACTCTTGAGCGTGCTCCCGGAGGTTCATTCATCTGCCCGAATATCAAAGCAGTCTTATCAAGTACGCCTGACTCCTCCATCTCGAGATATAAGTCATTACCTTCACGAGTACGCTCTCCTACACCTGCAAAACATGAGTATCCGCCGTGGTGTTTAGCGATATTATGAATTAGCTCCTGGATAATCACTGTCTTACCTACACCGGCACCACCGAAAAGACCTGTTTTACCGCCTTTGGTAAACGGCTGTATCAGATCAATTACCTTGATACCTGTTTCAAACATCTCTTTTGTAGTTGTTAGGTTTTCAAATTTGGGAGAAGGTCTATGGATTGGGTATCTCAGCTTGCTTACAATCTCGGGTTTCCCGTCAATTGCGCTGCCAATGACATTCACCATTCTGCCGAGTGCTTCCGGTCCTACTGCTACAGAAATCGGGGCTCCGGTGTCAATAGCTTTCATTCCTCTGACCAAACCATCAGTTGAATCCATTGCCACTGTTCTGACTCTGTCCTCGCCAAGGTGCTGTTGTACTTCACATACAAGAACGCCTTCACTTCCGTCTTCTACTGATTTTTTCGGGATATGAACGGCATTTAAAACTGCCGGAATTTTGCCCTCAGGGAACTGAACGTCAACTACCGGTCCGATTACCTGAATTATTGAGCCTTCATTCATACTAATATCTTACCTAAATAATTTATAAATGATTCTTTCTTAGTCTTTTTTGAAAATGGTTGCAAATAAAGTTACAAAATTACGGAATTTTTGGCTAACTGCAAAAACTATAATGATTATTGCAGATTTACTTGTGCTTTTTTGTTGCTCTGACTTGATTATCTTTGAATCAAAATATTAGACGAAAAATTCGTCTAATTTTGTTTTATTCTTATATTGATTCAAAATAATTTCAAAAATAATTATTTTACAGGATACACTATGAAAAAATATTTTATTCTTTTGCTTGTCGGAGCGATTGTTTTTGCCTCATGTGGTAGTGAGAAGGACTCTTCTGAAAGCTCCCAACAACTCTCACCTGAAACAAAATCAGAATTGTTCACAAGAGCAAAACAAATTTTCGGTGCCTTACCGGACAAAATGCCGGGAAGTGAGAATGACACTCCGGAACTTGTTGCTCTCGGCAAAACCCTATATTTCGATACACGTTTATCGGTCAATGGAACACAATCTTGCAATACCTGTCATGACATAACTAACGGTATAGCAGGTGTGGACAATAAGCCGGTATCTCCCGGAGCTATTGATGGTAAATTCGGCACGAGAAACTCTCCGACAGTCCTCAACGCAGGTTTCCACTTCGTCCAATTCTGGGACGGAAGAGAACCGGACCTGAAAGAACAAGCCAAAGGACCTATACTTAATCCTCTTGAAATGGCGATGCCAAGTGAGAAAGAAGTAGAACAGGTAATCTCTGAGGTGCCGGAATATCAGGATATGTTCGCAAAAGCTTTCCCGGGTGTGAAGAATTCGATTACTTACGACAACTTGGCTCATGCTATTGCCGCTTTTGAGCGTACAATGATTTCAAAATCAAGATATGACGATTATATTAATGGTAATCCTACAGCTCTCAGCGACGAGGAATTGGCCGGCATGAAGACTTTTATTGATGCCGGTTGTATCACTTGCCATACAGGTCCACTCTTCGGGGGTAACATGTATCAAAAAATGGGGCTCATTAAACCCTACAAAAACACTGTTGACCTCGGAAGACATGACGCTACACAAAACGACTTAGATAAATATTTCTTCAAAGTTGCTTCTTTGAGAAACGTTACTCTTACTGCGCCTTATTTCCATGACGGTGCTGTTGAATCACTCGATGAAGCCATACAAACAATGGCTGACTTGAATCTCGGAAAAACTCTGAGTGATTCTGAAGTAAAAAGTATCAGGACTTTTTTAAAGTCCTTAACTGACAAAGACCTTGAAAAAGGTATAAGCAAGAACTACTAAGATTTATTTCTCGGCTGTATCTGATTTTTAGTAGGTACAGCCGATGATTCATGATTACAACAATGATTTCGATTGCTTAAACACATATTGCTCTGATATATTTATCGTAAATGTAGTTATTACAAGTCCATTTATTCACTCACCAATTAGCAATAATCATGTATTTTTGTAATTCTCCGAAAATAGGAAGCAGTATTATTTGTTTATTTGTATTTTTTTCTGAACATTTTAGGAAATATCAGTGGCAAAATTCACCGGAATATTGTTAGTCCTGCAATCTATGATAATTGTAATGCTTTATAATTTTCTGGCTGCCTCCGCTTTTGTTGGTGGAAATGACGAAGGTAATATTAATCTCACATTTCTTATTTCTTCACAAATATTCGGATTCTTGTTGACCGGTTTCACTTTGTCTTATGTATTTCGTGTTGAAAACATAACAGATTATTCAAAATTTGAGTTTAAAATCGCTAAGGTTTTACTATCAATTGGATTTCTAATATCCGCATTCTTTCTTATCAATCTTGTCGAAATACTCCAAAAAGCACTAATTCCTTCATATCTTGTCAGCAGTTATTTGAACTCTACACATTCGCTTCATGCTTCCTATCAGGAACTTGCAAGGCAATTGCAGGATATACATCCTGCGATGCTGTACCTTATTGGTGCTTTACTCCCGGCTGTATGCGAAGAATTCTTCTTCAGGGGATATCTGCTCAACTTGTCCATGAAGTATTATTCTAAGCCTACATCATTATTCATTGTCAGTTTGCTCTTCTCCTTAATTCATTTTCAGCTGATAGCCTTAATCCCACTTTTCATTTTTGGATTGATATTGGGAATTCTTACCATTGTTACCGAAAAAATATCATACTCGATATTGATACATTTCTTAAACAACGCCATAACATTGTACATAGTTAGTTAAATAAATATTTTTCAAAGTAATGAAAAATTATTTATTTTCTCCTTAGATTTAGCTAAGTTTGTACTTAGAAATTATTAATTTTTAAAAAATGTTTTTTTAAGTATGTATTATAGATTAACTGAAATAAGCAATAATATTGAGTTCAGAAAAATATCTTACTTTCTTAATGATGAATTAAGGCAATCCTTGAACTACATATATATATTAAAAACAAATCCTTACACGCCAACAAAAGATGGTGACAAATTGGATTATGATTTGTCAGACAGCCGGACTGTACCGTTTGTCGGCTCATTATAAATTGATGAAGTGAGAATTAAGGTGATTTTGCATCGAAAAAAAAAGAAGAAACAGCTGAAAAATGTTTTTTATACTACAAAAAAAAATGAAGAGTATATATTATGAAACCTCTTGATATCAGCGGGTTTTCATACTTTGTTTCTGCAATATTAGGAATTTTGCGTAAAAATTATTTGATATATTGAACTTTTTATTTATATATTTGAAATATTTTTATTATTTTAGGCTATATTAAAAAAATATTTTTGACAAATAAGTTAAACAATTAGAGATATTATTATGAAAGAAGATGGAATTTACACAAAGGCAGTTGAAGATTACTTAAAAACTATCTACAAATTACAGGTTGACGAAAACCCTGTATCAACTACACAGATTGCCAATGAATTAGGCATATCCGGAGCGTCTGTTACCGGTATGCTCAAAAGACTGTCAGAGATGAGGTCAAAACATGACAATAACAGACCAATTGTGGATTACAATTCGTATAAGGGTGTAAGACTCACTGAAGAGGGAGAACTCGAAGCGTTGAATATACTAAGGCGCCACAGACTTATTGAATTATTCTTGAAAAATTCATTAGGGTTTTCATTGGCGAAGGTACACGAAGAATCCTGTAACCTCGAACATTGCGTTTCTGATGAATTCATTGACAAAATTGATGAAATATTGGGCTATCCGAAGTATAGTCCCTTAGGCAATCCTATACCGACAAAAGACGGCACTGTCCCTCCAGACAACTCAAAGCCACTAACAAACGTCGAATTGAACAACGATTACGAGATATTAAAGATTGCAGATGATAACAAAGAAATGGTTGCTTATTTTGAGGAAATGGGATTTGTACCCGGACTTAAAATGCGAGTTTTATCTCGAGCACCTTTCAATGGTCCAATTTCAATAGAGTATAGTAATCAGTCTTCAATTATCGGATACGAAATAGGTAAGAACATTTTCGTAAATCCGGCTTAATTCTCAATTTGAGAAAACAAATAGGGGCTGTTCTCTTTTATAGGAAACAGCCCAAATATTTATTTAATCAATCAGACCTACTTCTTTAAGACAGAAGCATATTCTTTCGTAACTGCGTTCAATATCGAAATCGAGACCGAACGAGAACCTGACCAAGCTGCCTGTCATACCGATACTGTCTCTGACATCTTCCGGAATCTCTGATGATGTAGAGTGACTTGGCGAGCTGAATAATGTCTTATAGAATCCGAGACTTACTGCAAAATACCCAACCAATTGATCCTGCATTAATGGCAGTAATTTAGCAGCTGTTTCATCATTCTTAACATCAAGTGTTACCATACCACTATATCCATAACCCTGATTCATCATAGAATTCATAAGCTCATGATTAGGATGGGATTTCAAACCCGGATAGATGACTCGCAGCCCGAGTTGTTCTAACTTTTCAGCAATGTATGCAGCATTGCGACTGTGCTGTTGCATTCTGATATGCAAAGTTCTTATATTTTTGAGAATACCGGCAGCTCTGAGACTATCCATTGTAGGTCCTAACAGCATAGAATATCCGGTATTAACATCTTTCAGTTCTGATATAAACTCTTTATCCGAACAAACAGCGCCTCCCACAGTATCACTTGCACCATTAATATATTTTGTCAAACTGTGTATAACAACATGAGCACCTAAATTATAAGGTGATACTACCATTGGTGTAAATGTGTTGTCAACGACCAATTTGCAAGAATACTTATCAGCCAAAGCTCTGAGTTTAGGAATATCTGCCACTTCAAGCATAGGATTGCTGACTGTTTCGCAATAAATCATTTTTGTCTTTTCGCTTATTGCAGCCTCAACTTCTTCAAGATTAGTAATATCTACGAAATTACATTTTATCCCGAGTTTAGGGAATAAGTTTTTGAATAAGGCAAATGTTCCTCCGTAAACTGTCCTGCTTGAAACAAGCTCTTCACCGGTTGAGCAAATTTGCAATGCCGTACAGCTGATGGCACCCATTCCTGATGCAAATACATGCGCTGACGGTGTATTTTCCAACAAGGCAAGAGCATCACTCAGAAAACTGTTCATAGGATTCATGTGCCTTGAATAAAGATAACAGCCTTCTATCTCATGCTCAAAAACTTCACTCATTTTTTCACTTGTCAAGAATGTGAATGTGGAAGAATCTGTAATTGAAGGATTTACTCCTCCGAATTCTCCGAATACAAGATAATCTTGAATATTATTCGCGGGTTTGTATGTCATTTGTTAACTCCTGTTTTTATCAGTTTAATATGAATATTACAATCAATCAATTGTCTTGCAAAAATAATGTATTTGATTCAAATAAAAAAGGAATAGCATGATTTGTCATCGAAAATACAACAATATTTTAAAAGTAGTGCGTATTGTTTCATTTTATTGTTAGTGAATTGTTAATGGATAAATTTCTCGGTTTTCTGCCTAAATTGAAAATCATTTTAATATACTTTCTGTTGATTGCAGGCGGGATATGGAATCTTACAGGTATGTTCCAAACGCTTATGCAGACCATATCCGGTCCGGTCATAATCCTGACAGCATTTTTTATTCTGCATGAAATCCTTCATAAAAAGTTCACCGGAATAGACAATATACTCGAAGTCAATCAATCTCATTATCGGAATAAGATTTCCGTTTTTTTTATTTTTATGGTATGTGCAGGATTCTTAATTGAATTTGCAGGAGTAAAGACCGGTTATGTTTTCGGAAGATATACTTATGGGACAATTTTGAAGCCACAGTTATTCGAAGTACCTATTGCTATTGGTTTTGCCTGGTTTAGTACATTGATGGTATCTGTGGCAGTCATGCAAAAATATATAAGAATAAATCTAAGGCTGATGGCAGTCTGGAAAAAATCTTTGATAGTTGGTGTGCTGATGATGGTTTTTGATTATTTCTTAGAGCATGCTGCCATGAATCTCACTTATTGGACTTGGCAAATAGGAATCGTACCCACTGTTAATTATTTTTCTTGGTTTATATTAGGCTCATTATTTGCTTTTATAGGTTACAAGTCCGATTTACTAAACAAGAGCTTACCCGAATCTGTGCATCACTTGTTCTTTGCACAGATCATATTCTTTTTACTTTCTATGTTCAGAATTTAGGTTTGAATGGCAATATGAAGCAATCCTGAACAATTAAAATATACTACTTATATCAATATCAAATTACAAACAAGGCAATGAAATTCTGATAATAGTTTGTTCATAAAATTTATTTTCAATATCAAAAATTCCTTTATGTGCTTCAGTTATCAGTTTGATGGTGGACAGGCTGAGAGTCGCATACAAGCCTTCAATATCCCGCCCCTCATACATATCGAAATTTCCTATACACTCAATAATCGAAGATGTCAAGCCCCTGCTTTGGAATGATACTTCGATGTTATAAAATTCTTCTTTACGGCTACAATTGAATGTAATGGTTTCATTTGTATAACTCAATATAGCAGTCAATGCAGCCAGCTCTGTTATAATTTTTTTGGTATATAATGAATTCATCATAACCATAGCAGGCTCTGTATAAATCAACATTTGTTTGGCTATTCCCAACAATGCACATTCTTTCTCCAGAACATCATTAATAATTGTAGCGATTGAATGTTCATCTTCGAGCACATCAAGGTCTTCGTATGAAGTTTCGTTTATTTTGAGGTACAATCCGTAGTCGTCAAGCATTCTTTGCATTATGTCGCCGGTTTCAAATATATTTTGAATTATTGACAATCGTTCATGGTCACTGAAATTGTTATAATTATTTTTCAAGACAGAAGTAAAACCCAGTATGGAAAGAATAGGTTCCGAAAAATGCTTGGGAATTGATGTAGTTATACGGTCTTTGAGGAACTCGAGATTCCTGGTAAAGCGATTTCTTAAATCAGAATATTTGTCAATTTTCGACTGAACGGCATTTATTATATCCTTATTCTCGTAAGGTTTTGTTATATAATCATCGGCACCAAGGTTCATTCCCTTTCTTAAATAACTCTTATCGGTCATAGCAGTCAAGAAAATAAATGGTATAATATAAGTATCGGGATTTCTTTTAAGCATATCGAGTAGTTCAAATCCGTCAATCTCCGGCAAATTAATATCACAAATAATTAAATCCGGCAACTGGTCGAGAGCTTTTTCGTAACCTTCGAGTCCGTCTTTGGCTGTAGTTACATAATATCCGTAATACTCCAGTATATCTTTTAGGTTTTCAAGAACATCGGGGTCATCTTCGATTAAAAGCAAATGATCCATAAATAATTATTCCGCTATTGAAAAACATTATTACCAAATATTTGGCACATGACAGCAAGGGTGAATACTTTACTTAAATCTGACTTTAAGTATTGTAAAATCATCTTTTTGGAATGAAAATTCATAAAGATTTTTTACAAATTCATGCAATTCGTTTAGTTCCTTATCGGCTCTACTGTGCCTTGCTTCAATGAATTGCTTCATATCCTCGATTGTCCATATTGTGCCGTCAGGCAGTTTAACGTCAAAAGTACCGTCAGAAAAAATATATAAATCAGAATTAGCTTCCAATATTGTACTGCTTGACTTGAATGTGTAATTACCCAGACCTCCGATAATGAAATTCGGTGATGCGAGAAAGTCTGTCCTGCCGTTTGAATAGGATAATATGCTTGGATGATGTCCTGCGGCAGCATACTTTAATTCCCGTGTTTCAGTGTTAAATACTCCGTACCAAATAGTGAAGTACATACCGTAATGTTCATTTATTTGATAGAGTTTATTTAAAGCACTGAATACCGACTCCGGTGAAGAAAAATCACAATCGGATAAATTACGATATTTTAAAGTATTGATAAGCGAAACAGAATACATTCCTGCGGCGATACCATGCCCACTGACATCGAACAAAAATATCATATAGTTCTTGTCATCAATCTTATAAATTCCAAAGGCATCTCCACCCAATTCTGTTGTAGGTTCATATTTCCAGTAAGTTTCAATATTTTCATTATTTATGCTTTCGGGTAATAATGAACTGAAATATTCAGCTGCAATTGACAGCTCTGCATTGAGCATGTCATTTAATTGTTTGATTTCACTGCTTCTTTTAACAAGTAAATCCCTTGAGAATTTCAACTCTAACTGACTTTCAATTCGGGCGATTACTTCTTGTTTCTGAAATGGTTTAGAAATAAAATCCACACCACCGACCGAAAAGCCTGTAACAATATCCTTTGTTTCGTGCTTGGCTGTTAAAAATATAACCGGAACATTTTTTAAATCAGGGTCTTTCTTCAGCTCTTTACATACTTCAAAACCACCTATATCCGGCATCATTATATCGAGTAAAACCAAGTCCGGTTTGATGTTTCTTGCTGTGTTTAAAGCTTGTCTTCCGTTTACCGATACAGAAATATTATACCCGTTTTCGATAAGCAGGTTACCTATTATTTGTATATTTCCTACGACATCATCAACTATAAGAATCAGTGGCTTTCTGTTAGTATTCATTAAGCTTATTTATTATATAGAACTCTAATTACAAAAAATGTGAATCAAAGCAAGTGAAAAATAAAGAAAATCCACGAGATAACAAAACTGAGTGCAAAAAAATAAGGGTCGGCAAATATTGCCGACCCTGCAAGTAGTGAGGTTATTAATAGATTAATTAACGGGATAAACAGAAACCTGTTTGCGGGTTTTGTCCTTTCTTTCGAATTTTACGACACCGTCAATCAAAGAAAAAATCGTGTAATCAGTACCGAGGCCAACATTGTTGCCCGGGTGGAATTTCGTTCCAACCTGTCTGATAATTATATTTCCGGCAATAACATTTTCACCGCCGAATTTCTTTACGCCTCTGCGCTTGGATTGGGAGTCACGACCGTTTTTGGTCGAACCCATACCTTTCTTATGAGCCATTTCGCACCGTACTAATTATTTATGCTAATATTTGTTATCTCGATTGAAGTATAATCCTGGCGATGACCATTCAATTTACGATAGCCTTTGCGACGCTTCTTATGGAATACAAGAATCTTATCACCACGGCCATGCTCTACTATCTTCGCCTTTACATTTCCTTCCAAATAAGGTGTTCCTAACTTTGTAGAACCGTTGTCATCAACAAGTAAAATATTTGAAAACTCTACAGTATCGCCGGGATTGCCCGCCAATAAGGGAACATTATACGTTGAATTTGCTTCAACTTCAAACTGCGTTCCGGCAATTTCTACTACTGCTAACATTTCATCCTCAGTTTTCTACTATCAAAAATATTCAGAACTACAAAAATAACATATTTATACATTCTGACAAAATATTTTTTAACATTTTCTTGTTTTTCGCATTTTTTTATTTTATTCAATTATCTGATTCTTATATTTTTGTTCTTGTGTCGTGCTTACGAAATCATGTTTATCTTTTTTGAAATCTCGCCTGATGGCTTATCAATCCACTTAATCAATATCTATATTTCTGCTGATTTTAAAATTTATGATGACAATAGACTTAATAATTTTTATTAAATATTGACACAAGAAAAAATTATATATTTTAAATTCATAAAAAAGTGTTATTTTTGTAGTTCTGTAATTTTACAATTGAATTTAAGGATTACAAATATGGCTAAGAAAGAGCAAAGAATCGTCATTACGGTTGAGTGTACCGAAGCAAGGGCAGAAGGCAAGCCACCGTCAAGATATTCTACTACGAAGAATAAGCAAAATACTCCTAATCGTCTTGAGATTAAGAAATACAATCCATTCTTAAGAAGACATACTTTACATAAAGAAATAAAGTAAGCCAATAGTTATTTTTGAGAGAATTGCGGGGATAATATTATCCCCTTTTCTTGTTTTACATTTGACAAGTTTATCAATCAATTGTGTATAAAAAATCTTCATGTATCGGCATCGAACCACTGAAGAATGTTTCTTCGACAATTACAATTACCATCAATTCCATCAATCTCATCATTAGATTTATTTAAACTTATTCAAGTACATTTTTTTCTGAGATTTCACATTTATCGGTTTAAAAGGTACAACGACTAAACCCTTATATACACAAAAGGCAATTTGAAATGTTTATCTCTAATTGCCTTTAATGAAAAGATTTTCTCAAGTAAAAAATCAAATGAGTCCTAATTCCTTGCCGGTCAAGTTAAAAGCAGCAAGGATTTTGTCCAGATGTTCTTTCTCGTGAGCCGACATATAACTTGTTCTCATCATACTCATATTTGGCGGGACTCCTGGCGGAATAAAAGCATTCACAAAGATTCCTCTGTCAAACAACTTACGCCAAGTCATAAAAGCAGCCTCTACTTCACCGACCACAACTCCCACAATAGCAGTTCTACTATCGAGGACATTAAATCCTGATTCGGTGAATCCTTTTCTCATATAGTCAGCATTTGCAATCAACTTATCCACGAGTTCAGGTTGTTGCTCCAAAATCTCCAAAGCAGCAAGAGCCGAAGCACATGATGCCGGAGTAGGACTCGCAGAAAATATTATTGCAGGAGATATGTGTTTCAAATAATTGATTACACGTTCAGGACCTGCAACAAAACCGCCAAGTGAAGCAAATGTTTTACTGAATGTACCCATCACCATATCAGTTTCTTCTGTCAAACCGTAATAATCGGCAGTTCCGCGTCCGCCGTTGCCGATAACACCAACCGAATGGGCATCGTCAATAAGAACTCTCGCTCCGTATTTTTTTGAAACTTTAATCAAATCCGGCAAGTTGACAATTTCCCCGGAAACAGAGAATACCCCATCAGAAACAACAAGTTTTCCTGCTTTGTCGGGGATATTTTTCAATACTTCTTCCAGGTCTTCCATATCGTTGTGTTTGTATCTTTTGAACTCGGCAAAACCACCCTTAGCAAGCATGGCACCATTCATAATACAAGCATGATTCTCTTTATCCGATATTATATAATCACCTCGCTGTACTAATGCAGAAATCACACCGAGAGCTGTTTGGTACCCGGTACTGAACAGCAGTACAGATTCAAATCCCAGAAACTTAGCAAGACGTTCTTCAAGTTCAATATGTAAATCAAGAGTACCGGTAAGGTATCGTGAACCGGAACAGCCGCTGCCATATTTCTCAATTGCTTTGAAGGCAGCTTCTTTAACGAGAGGATGTGCAGTTAATCCAAGATAATTATTTGAGCCGGCCATTATCATTTCTTTGCCTTCTACTGTAACAACAGGTCCTTCATTTTCTTCTATTGGATGAAAATAAGGGTACAAGCCTGCTTCTTTGACTTCATCGGCTCTTGTAAAAGAAAAACATTTTTCGAATAAATCCACTGATTAACTCCATCTTTTCATAATTTTAAACTAGTATTTAACGAACCTATTAACAATGTATTAACAAAAATATTAAAATGGTACATTACAATAATGCAAAATAACACTTTATGAGGGAATTTTTAAATTAAATTTTTCTTAACAAACTATTTTTTAAGGTTTCCAAAGATATTTTTTTATATCTACGGAATCACCGATAAACTCAATTCCCTCCGCTTCCAACAAATCTCTCATCATGGTCGGATTAGGGAAATATCTCGCTCCGGACAGTTCGCCGTTTCTATTGACGACTCTGTGATACGGCATATCAAGGTTTTCCTTATCAGCATTCAGTGCCCAACCTACCAACCGAGCTCCCGAACGCAGACCTAAGTGCTCTGCTATAGCTCCATACGTACTTACTCTACCATAAGGGATTTGCTTAACAATCTCATAAACCTTTTCAAAAAAATGCTCTTTGTTCTTCATCGCTTCTTTTTCTTATCATCATTTATCATAAAGTTGATTTTCTTCGGCAATCCGTTTATCTTATCACGGTATTCAAGACATGGTAGATTTTCATTGCAACAGGGAGATTTAATCAGCTTGCCCGCTTGATATTGCAAGGAGTTGATTCTCACATCTATTCTTCTTATAGTATCGAGCATAAACAGTGAGGAATCTACATCTCTGATATATCTTGGTATCTTATATTCTGTAGAATCAAAATAGTTCCCTTTGGCAAGAATAATAATTTTAGATTTAAAAATCAATTCTTCAACAGATTTGAGAGAGAATGGTTTGTTCAGATTTATCTGATATAACTTTTCGTCGTCCGGCAGAAGTGTCAAGCCTGATTGGTAATAATCATAAAAACCTTTGCCAACAGACGTTGTATCGAGTAATTTTTCAAGTAGAGCTTTATAGCCGTAATATGCTCTCAGACGTGATAGGGTATCATTATTGAAACTTAATGAACTCTTATCTTCAATGAATAACTTGTGAAATTCTACATCGTAATCTCTGATATTTTCGTGCAACGAACCTTCAACATAAGCGATATTTTCGCCAATATACCAACCCTTCTTTACAGGTCTGCGGTCACTCCAAGCGTCGAGGCTGATAATCAATTTACTTCCAGGACTTATGCTGTCAATTACTTTAAACGCAGGAATAATTTTATTTGATATCATATCAGCCATTTTATAAAGATTTGAATCAACTACTTTTGCAAAGCTTTCATATTCATAGGTTCTTTTGAGCCTACCTTTCATTCCTTCACCGAAGTACTGATTGTTCTTATGGAGTTCAATCCAACTTGCATCATTGTAAGAAAATGTTTCAAGTTTTCTCAAATCTCTCCTGTAATTTTTTAGAGTATTTACATCCCAGTATCCCGTCTGAAAGTATGGAACATTCTGCTGATAATTCGTCAATACGCCGGAAAACTCACAATAACACGGAGGTTTGACAATATAATCGGGTAACAGATAAACAGTATCATAGATTATTATTGTTTCATTTGACTCAGGTTTTGAATAATAATATTCATCATTCATAGTACGTACCGACCTGATTTGACCATTCAAACCAATTTCAACAGCATTATTTTCACTGAATGATGTAGGTCTTAAATCAATTCTGTTCCAATATTTTACAGTAGTAATCCGCTTATCGTAATTTACTAAATCTCCTGTGATACTTGCATTTATTATCTTCTCGGTAATGATGTCATCAGAATTCAAGGGAATTCCTTTTTCTACGATTATGCCTTTCTTATCCTCGCTAACCTCACGTGGGAATTTTACAAATTCATTCAAATTCATCGTAAAGCCGGTTAAAACATCTGTGGTGATAAGCGAATCGCGATTTTTTTCATATATTTTTTCTTCCGGTGCTTTATATCCTCTGAAAATAATGTCATTATCCGAAATACAGTCCATCTCGTTAAATTTGCTTCCGCCTCTAACGATATAATTTTTTTCAAAATTTAATTTTATCCTGATATTTCCTTTTTCATAATCCTCTTGAATAATATTTCCGGACTCATCCAATACGGAAACAAAGGGCATACGCACAGGCTCTTCAGGATTTTCCAAATTGACAACCGTGATATCGGCAATTAATTGAGGTTCATAAACCGGCTGTAAAGTATCTTTCGGTATTGGACATTTGTATTTATCTGGTAGCAAATATCTATATATATCATATCCGCCGATATTCTCTGTTCTATCGAAGCCTTTATCACAGTCACAGGGCTCATTTACAGGTTTACTGTTTCTGTTTGACGAGAAGTATAAGGGATTATCTGCGGGCATCTCTTGATGTGGGAATGGAATGAAGGGAAATCTTTCGTCAGCCGGAGTATTGATACTGTAAGTCAACGAGTCGGTCACCGGTGATTTGGAATCAATCAATTCCGGTTTAGAAATAACTCTCAAAATTTTATTATCATAATCAATTAAAAGTTTGGCTGCATATATATCATAGTCAAACCAATTTTGATTATTTCTGTTACTCGAATACAGCAGAGTCGGATTATATTTACTGCAAAATACGAAGGGCGAGCCATCATTGAAACCATCGCTGTTTGCATTTGTCAACAGCTGCGGCTCTGTCCATTCTAAATTCAAGAATCGCAAGTCTTCAGACTCAGGACTCTCACCAGAATATGAACCAAAAGTATAAAACAGATCTGTCGAACCTCCGTAAATAGTATCACCTTGCAGGTTTACGGCTTTACTGAACGGATAATTCCTATCTGAAGAAAATATTAACAGAGTAACACAATTTCCTTTACTGTCATTGCCGTTCACTGCTGTGGGGTGCGAGTCCCAGTACGGACTATTAATTTTATAAAAATTTCTGAAGCGAATAATATTATTTTTATCCGGTGCAAAATAGAAAATATCTGTACCGCCGGCATTATCATTTTTATCGAATGGGAGGTTTTGTCCCATCAAGAATTCGGCAGCAGGCGGGTGTGCAAATGATGCAAAGCCGGATTTCGTATCGGTAAAAAATAGCGATTCGACATTTTTTGTCATATTATCAAGCACGCGTCGTAATGTTTTATCAGCATTCATTTCCTCATAATTGAAAAGACTTTTAATGTATTTTGACGAAGGCATCACTTTAGCAGTATCAACGTACAGGTTCTGTCTTTTCAAACACTCGGAGATTTTCTCCATAGCCGGAGCTATGTCATCTTCTTCTGTATTGGGCTCTTCTCCATCAATACCGCTGAGGTTTTGCTTGGGCAAGTATATTGTAGGATTACAAGCACTTATTGTAACAATCATTAAAATACACAAGAACAAATTTTTACTTATTTTACCCAACTTAAAAACCTCGGATTGCGATTTATAAAATAAGTTATTTTCGGAGTACACAGGGTTAATCTCAATCTATCTTATGAAACATAAATGACATTCTTCCTTTATGCGGAGGGAAAGCTCCCAAACCTGAATCTAACAACATAAAAATAAAATATTCTCCGGAAATTGATTTGTATAAATATACCAAACCGGGTATAATCTTAAGAGCAATATTCTGATTATTCGCTTTTTGAAGCAGTTTGGCAGCGGCATCTGCAGTGATTGGAGGAGTTCCGGCTTGCCCGGTTACATCTTCACCTTTGTCATTTAATACTCTAATATCTGATTGATTATATATAACCGGATTGAAACTATCATTAAGTCTTGAACCATACAAACTTAAAGCATCTTTTTT
>JBAYPL010000016.1:0-19278 GCA_041677745.1 Kapaibacterium sp. (SeqCode) | reverse complement strand
TTAAACTTATGTATAATGCAACCGGAACGCAACTAAAATAGCGTCGGTGACTTGCGGTATTTGTTTAAACTTATGTATAATGCAACCGGAACGCGTCGGAAGAATCATAGCAGGCAGTTTATTCGGTGATTATCTTACTCGTGAAGAAGCTAAACATATAGTTAGCAAGCGACGCAGAGCCAAGAGTGATTTTATGACTGTACAATATTGGAAATATCACAATGGTGATGATTGGGAAAATGTTGTTGATAATGATTGCAATATGATGATGAGCTTTACTTCGAAAAAGCTTCCGGTAATTTACGGAAATCCTTCCGAAATTAAAGCCGAGGTATTATTGGTTGCTACATCAACCGATGAGTTGCTTCCGAATATACTCGAGCGCCTTGAGGATTTATCAATAAAAATACCCAAAGTTAAGAAGAAATTTTACGATTACGGCAGACATACCTTTATGATAACAGAGAAAGATGAATTCCGGAAAATTGCATTGGAGTTTCTTAAGCCCGTGAACTAATACATCAGCGTGGCATATTAGATTGCAGAATGCGAGTCTATATCAATTTTCATCATAACTCCTTGCTGCGAAATATTCAATTTGAAATCCAGTAATGTGGCACGTAACAAACTGCGGAGTTTTGAGCCTGATTTGTCCCTTGATTTATTGTTCTTGATGATTATCATACGTCTGAACATGCCGTTTTGTTTAGGCAGAGCCGGTAGCAGAGGTCCTAAGACTTCGGCAAAATCAGTATCCTTCGGCAGAAGTGTGGAGAATGTATGTGCATAATTGGAAACCAAATTTTCATCTTTTCCGTAAAATTCAATTACGTTGAACCTTGCAAAAGGAGGATAATTCGCTTCTTTTCTTTTTACTAACTCGGCATTGAAGAAGCCTTCTACATCGGCAGTTTTAGCAAAATTTATTGCAGGGTGTAAGGGATTATAAGTTTGAATAATAACTTCACCCGGCTGACTTTTATTTCTTCCGGCTCTCCCTGATACTTGTGTCAAGAGTTGAAATGTACGCTCACTCGCTCTGAAATCCGGCAGGTACAGCTGCAAATCGGCATTGATGACGCCGACAGTAGTAACTCTGTCGAAGTCGAGTCCTTTAGCAATCATCTGAGTACCAACAAGAATGTCCGTCTTGCCGGAAGCAAAGTTTTGCAATATTCTCCTTTGGTTACCTTTTTGAGAGGAAGTATCAACATCCAATCTTGTAACAACAGGTTTGTACCCATCTTCAGCCATAAAGTTTTGCAATTCTTCTTCAATTCTCTGAGTACCGAATCCAATAACTTCAAAATTGGTACTACTGCAATCCGGGCATTTCGATGGTACTTTCATGCTATATCCGCAATAGTGGCATCGGAGTTGTTTTCTTGTCTTGTGGTATGTCAGTTTGATTGAACAGTTTTTACATTCAGGCACATAACTACATTCAACGCAACGTAAATTAGATGAAAAGCCGCGTCTGTTTTGTAATATTAAGCTACCTTCACCTTTCTGCATGCTTGATTTAATTTTGTCGAACAAATATTTTGATATGGAAGACTTCATCATACCTTTCTTCATATTCTCGATAATATCAAGCACCGTAATCTTAGGTAACTGTGCACCATCACCGCGCTTCGATATTTTTAGAAGAATATATTTACCAATGTGTACATTGTACATGGATTCCATGGAAGGCGTTGCTGTGCCGAGTACTACGACGGAATTCTCGAATAAACCTCGAATGACAGCTGCATCTCGGGCGTTATATCTTGGCGCCGGAGCATCTTGTTTGTATGATGATTCATGCTCTTCGTCAACGATAATCAAGCCAAGATTGTTTAATGGTGCAAAAACAGCGGAACGCACTCCGAGTGCAATTTTAATCTTACCGGTATGAATATTTTTCCATGATTCATAACGCTCCGTATCGTTCATTTTACTGTGTAGCACTGCTATTTTCTGTCCGAAAGTTTCAGTAAATCTGTCTATAAGTTGCGGTGTCAATGAAATTTCAGGTACAAGAATCAATACCGATTTATTTAATTTAAGGGTTTTTTTGATTAAATTCAGATAAATTATGGTCTTTCCGCTTCCGGTCACGCCGTTAAGCAGATAGGTACAATTAACACCTTCATCGAGAGAATTACAAATTGAATCATAGGAGTTTTTCTGTTCATCCGTGAACTCCAGAACAGATTCATCACCTTTACCGAGATTTTCACTCGAATCGGGTTTCTTTTTTGGAGCTTCAAGTTCAATATATTGAAGATAATGTCTATCAATCAAATATTTCAAATGTGCATGACTACTTTGACTTGCAGTAAGAGACGGCTTAATTTGCGGGTATTCATTTTCCTGATTTTTCAAATAAACATGGCTGAACAATCTTGCTCTAATCGGTGAACTGCTACCAAGCCTGTCGAGAACAAGTTTCAACTTTGTTTCATCATGTATAAGCAAACTTGAGACTTGGAGGCATTTAACCTTTTTCATCGAGGCTTCACGCTTCAAAACTCTTCTTATTTCGATAAAACCAAGCCGTTCGAGTGCATATATAGCGGAGTGAATGTTGCGGTTATTTAATCTTCTCTCCAAAGTAGAAACTGAAATTGCATCATCCTGTGCCATTAATACACTTAATACATCTGCCCTTAACGGACTTTTTGATTTCATCCTGGACAGCTCGTAAGGACCGGGTACTTTTAAAATTTTTACTTTGATTGTAGTTTCAGGTGACATTGAAGGTGGAGTTGCAGCTTTCAAAGTCTCGCCCCAGGCACACATGTAATACTCGGAAATCCATCTTGTCAGTCGCAGCATATTTTCAGAGAAAGTCGGGACAACATCCAGAACTTCCCGTACAGATTTTAATTCACGAACAACCGGAAGATTATCGTCAGAAACTATAATTCCGGTAATTAAACGAGACCCGAATTCAACTAAAGCTCTTTTGCCTATATAGTTGATTTCATCATCAGGAATTGTGTATGAATATAATTGGTCTGTCGGTACCGGTACTGCTATTTTTACAACTTTACTCATCAACACCGAAAATTACAGTTACAAATTCTTTAGTATTATTTTCGTCTCTTAGTATAATTAAAGATTTAACTTTAATGCTTTTCTTACGTTTTATTACAAATACAATTGAAATATTTGTTTAAGTTAGTCATCAGGATACAAATATATGAGTAAATATTGGATTATAATAATTGTTTTTTTCAGTCTGCTGATTTCATGCAATTCCAAGCAAGATGAAATGAATGATGAAATTAAGAATCATAAGAATAACGCACTTGTTCAAAAGGGGAACGTTCATACACCCGATGTGCAGATAGAGCGTAATGATGCGATTTATAACTCAAGGCAAAATTCAATTACCAAAGCCGTCGCCGAATGTTCAGCTGCGATAGTTGGTATTAATGTGACCGAAGTCAGGGAATATGTCGTCAGGGATCCGTTCTATGAAGACCCTTTCTTTAATCAATTCATGCGTCGTTTTTTCGGTGATAATTCAAGAGGTAGAAGAACACGTCAATATGAAGTCAGAGGCTTAGGCTCAGGCTTTATAATTTCACCTGACGGATATATACTGACAAATCATCATGTAGCAGGTAATGCTACAAAAATTGTCGTAACAATGACTGACGGTGCCAAATACGATGCGGAAATTATCGGTTCAGATATGGTTTCAGACGTTGCTTTATTGAAAATTGAAGGCAATGATTTACCATATCTGAAGCTGGGTAGCAGTGAGGACTTAATAATCGGTGAATGGGTCATTGCATTCGGTAATCCTTTCGGGTTATTTGATAAAAATGCAAAGCCAACCGTTACTGTGGGTGTTGTCTCCAATAACAATATCAATATCCTCCATGAAGACCAACCTTACAATCGTGTTTATAAGAGAATGATTCAAACAGATGCGGCTATCAGCTCAGGGAATTCCGGTGGACCTTTGGTCAATTCCTTAGGTGAAGTAATAGGTATGAATACCATAATATTCTCAACTTCACAAGGCAGACAAGGAGCAGGAAGTATCGGAATCGGTTTTTCTATCCCCATCAACAGAGTAATTAAAATCATAGAACTTCTAAAAGACCAAAAGTCAATAAATAGAGATTATTATACTGGTATTGAGCCTCGCCAATTAGATGAACAGCTTGCCCGTATGATTAAGACAGATATTATTGATGGTGTTGTTATCTTCGGAATGCAACGAAATTCTCCGGCTGAGAAAGCAGGATTTGAGCTCGGAGATATAATAATAGAAGTTGACGGTTATAAGATAAACAGACTCGAAGACTATTTGATAGCAACAGGTGACAGCTTCACCGGAGACAAACTTACAATAACAATAAACAGAAACGGTAGTAATCTAAAAAAGACCATTGTGTTAGAACCAATTCCAAGGCGATAAAGTGTCAGAAATATCTGTATTGAAAGCCGATAATATTATCAAGAAATATAAGCAAAGAGTAGTTGTCAAGGGTGTTTCTCTTGAAGTTAAACAGGGTGAAGTTGTTGGCTTGTTGGGTCCTAACGGAGCCGGCAAGACTACTTCTTTCTACATGATTGTCGGTATGATTAAACCAAATTCGGGGCAGGTCTATCTCGATCCACATCGTATTACCGATACACCTATGTATCGCAGGTCGAGACTGGGTATAAGCTACCTTCCCCAAGAGCCTTCAGTTTTCAGGAAAATGTCTGTAGAAAATAATATTAAGGCAATACTACAGTTGCAGAAGCTGAGCTCTAAGCAGAGGAAGGGAAAATTGGAGCAGCTGATTGAAGAATTTGGCCTTGGTCATATTCGTAAGAGTAAAGGTTATATGCTTTCCGGAGGGGAGAGGAGAAGATGTGAAATTGCCAGAACACTTGCTTCTGACCCGAAATTTGTGCTTCTTGACGAGCCTTTTGCCGGTATTGACCCTATTGCTGTTGAAGATATAATGAAAATAGTCATGAAGCTTAAACAACAGAATATAGGTGTACTTATCACAGACCATAACGTGCATGAAACTTTGTCAATTACCGACAGAGCATATATATTGATTGACGGGAATATCTATATCTCAGGTACTGCAGAATATATTGCTTCTAATGAAGAAGTTCGTAAACGCTATCTCGGTGAAAATTTTACACTCGAACGTTACGGGAGTTCATCTTTTGATAATTCTTAGTCTAAATCAGTTTTTCAATCACTATTGGCTGATAAAAAGGAATTTATAATAGAGTGAGGTTTTTGATAGACCTCCCGGATGTTATAATTTGTAATAATCAACAAACAGAATTTTACATTACCACGTTAAATCGAATGGTATTGTAATGTTAACAAGTTTGTATTTTAACACAGGTACTACTCGCAAAATTCGTACTTATGTAGAGGAAATCTCTTGATTTTAAATGAGTCGCATTCCTCACATATTTAAAATATTTTTTGAGCCGGAAGCGAAGCCGAATACTGTTAAGTCACTGTACGACTAAGCTCATTGTTACATAAGACAGTCTATTTATTAATATATTGAGATACCCTGGTTCGATTTCTACTCTTCTTTAGAAATATCAATTATTTATAATAAGAGTGAATCTGTTCACAGACAAAAGCACAATAGAATTTTGGAGAATCTGAAAGATTATTATTATAAGCCTAAACAATTAATTTATTGCCGTTCTAAAAAATTATGTCACGTTTTGGCGATGAAAATACATAATAGGTATAATTGATGTTGCAAAATTTGAAATTGAGTTTTTCTATAACAGAGAAAGTTATGTAAATTGTAGGTATTTAAAACGGAATTAAGCCTGTTAACGGGAAGAAAATTTTCAGATAATGCTTTTCAATATTTACGAATAAAATGATGACAAACAATTGACGGATACGATATTCAATAATCATTTTTATTTTGTTTAATACAATTAAGGAAAATTGTTATGAAAAAAGTAGCATTTTATTTGATGCTGTGCTTGTTTGCTTTACTTATGATAAAGCCTGCAGAATCAACAACAGCGGCACCACCTGTATTGATTTATGAACCATGTCCGGTTCCTCCAGGAGGTGATCAATTTACTGTTTTCCAAGACCTTAATGGTGACGGAATTTATGACTGGGAAACTCATGTAGATTGCTATGGATGTTGCACTCAAGGACCTATTGGTGGTCAACTTCAAGAATTAGGTGTTGTCGGACAGGCTTCATCTCGACCAAACGAAACACGTTCATTTACGGTATTCACTACGCCTGCTGGTAATGAGGCTTGGCAGGTCCGTTCGTACAATGCGGCAACTCAACAGACTTATTATACTTTAACATCAAGTCTTGGTGTCGGAGTACTTGAAATTGCACCCCCACCTCCGTCCTCCATTGACGAAAGTCCAATCGGCAAAGGAACAAATACCGGAAATCCTAACTTGAAATACTTTGGTCAAGTACAAAATTATGAAAAGCAAGCATACGAATTTAAAAGTTCAAGTGACGGGCTAAGCTGGACTATGCGAGTTTACAACAAGGAAACAGGAGAGACATACTATACAATAGCTTCTAATAACGGTAAAGGCGAAATTATATACCCGAAGAAAGATGACGTCTTGAATATCAATTCTGATAACAGTAGTGACGATTTGGTATTAAAAATTTACCCGAATCCAACAAAAAGTATTCTGAATATTGATTATAATTCTGATACTCATACTAAAATTGAAGTCATGATATTCGATATATCCGGAAGACAAATTGGTCAGACACTGTGTTATGAAGTTGAAAAGGGACAAAACTCATTAAAAATGTCACTTAAAGATATGCAGAGCGGTGTGTATATTCTACAAGTAAACAATGGAAACAAAATCATTAAGAGGTCAATTTTAATAGGTGATTGAATGTTTTAGTATATAGATACCTTAGGGTAAAAAAATAGCCTTTCACCATGAATAGCATTTACAATTATGATGAAAATAAAGCTTGATTAAGTTTAGTTTTCATCATATCAATTGTATAACTTCTAACATAGGATTTGTTAGTCATGATTCTGAAAAATAAACCGCTCAGTAAAATAACTTTTTGGGCGGTTTTTTGTTTCAAAAATTTGTCCAATTACTGTTTAATTCTTATATTGCAAATAATTACAGTTGTAATTCGATTTTACGGATTATTAACAACCCAAATGAACGGATGAATCATGATAGAAGAAACTAAGTATATGGTAACGAAGATAAGAGTTTGTGAATTACATTCTGATTCGATTCCCTCATACATGGGGAAAGAGCGAGCAAGTGCTTTTTTTATGAAAAACTATCAGAATAAGCATTGTGGGCAAAAACGTTATGAACGGCAAGAAGTCTAACGGTATAAAAATATCGGATTTAAGTTACAAGGAATATCAAACCCTTTTCAGGGAAATATTGTCATATACGGAAAGAATACTTTATAATAATGGGATTTTTCTGGACAACTGTCTAAGACCGATACTTGAAGATTCAGTAACTGAAGCAATTCTAATGTTTGAAAAGAAGGAATTGATATTCAAAGATTACAACACATTAAGAATTTGGATTTCTAAAACTGCATTCAATATGTTTCGCAATACATTTAAAACTTACAGAAAAATCAAGCTTCTTGATAGTCGTGAAGCCCAAAGAATTTCATCCGATCGTATAGAGAATACTTATAAAGGTTATACATGGGAGGACCTAAAGGAAATAATAGGCAGTAATTGTGAAAAAGATGACTACGAACTTCTTGAGAAGCATTGGTTGGAAGGATATAGCTTTGTAGAATTGGCAGAAATATTCAAAAAAGAAGAATCCACACTCAGACAAAAGAACAAGCGAATTTTGGAGAATCTGAAGGTGTTGTTCAACAAACTTAAATAATTTATATTTTACTTATTGAAAAATGTCACAATTTAGATTTGAGAATACATAGTTGGTGTGACAGATATTACAGAAAACAAGTAAGAATGTTGATATTTTAAATTTAAAATAAAGATATTAAATTTCGCAAACAATAATTAAATACCTATAGATCAAACATAGTACCAATATTTAGTATTAATTTGTCATCTAAAACTTGCTTTACATTTTTCATTTCTTCAACAGCTTTTGCTCCGTACATTTTTATCAAATACGGTTTTTTTAGTTTTCCTATACCGTGTTCTGCTGAAACTGTACCTTGTAATCCTAAGGAAACTTGTATCCCTTCATCATACACTTCTTTAGCAAGTTTAAATTCATCATCGTTTTTACAAAATATATTAGCATGAAGGTGGCTGTTGCCTATATGTCCGAAAACAACATAATCAAGACCGGTTTGTGGAAATTTATCAAGATAAAAATTAAATAAAGTCCTAAAATCTTTGTCGGGTACTGCAGTATCAAGACCTACTTTCCTTTGACTGTTATTGCTTAAATTTTCATATACTTGGAGTGGAAGTTCATGTCTGAACTCTTTCAATTTAAGATGTTCCTTTTCAGTGAGAGCAAACCAAGTTTCATCGCCGAGTTGCGTATGCAGGTTTATATAATCATACCATCTATCCATGAGTATATCTTCAAACTGTTTGGAATATTCCTGCTCAAACCAGACAGCTCCAATAGCGGATTCCGGTATTTCCGGATATTTATTTCTAAGAAGAATTAATGAATTTTTGTCGAAATACTCAATCAATCGAGCTGTAATTTCATTATTCAGCTCAATATCTGTTTTGTTCAAAATTTTACTTTGGTCTCGTAAATCCACAATGAAATTGAACAGATTATCATTATCATCAAAAAAAACAATTCCACCTAAGATGTTTTCTGGTTTTGTTTGCACCGTTAATTCTATTTCTGTCACAATGCCGAGAGTTCCTTCGCTACCGATAAAGAGGTCAATTGCATCAATATTACTTCCGGTATAGTATCCGGAGGCATTTTTAACCGCCGGCATTATATAATTTGGTAATTGAATTTTATATTCATTTCCTTCGAGTGAAACGAGTTTTAAAATGTTGTTTTCTGCAAATATTTCACCTCGTCCGATGTTTAACTGGTCTCCGTTTGATAGTATTATTTTCAGTCTATTGACATAATTTCTTATGGCTCCGTATTTGAAAGTTCTTGCTCCGGAAGCGTTCGTTGAAACATTGCCACCTATGGATGCATTGATTTCTGTAGGATTTGGAGGTAGGAACAAATTATGGTCTTTTAAAAAATTATCCAGTTCGTTTAGAGTGACTGCGGCACCGATTCTAACAGAATTACTGTTTAACAGAAATAAATCTTTAAATTTCTCGGTTGAAATAACTGCGCCTCCTTCGGGTACTCTACCACCGGCAATGCCGGTACCGGCACCGGAAACAGTTATTTGTTTGCCGGAATCATAGGCTGATTTGACAAATTTAATCAATTCACTATAATCTTCCGGTATAAAAAGTTGCTCGGCAAATCCTTGGTAGTTAGATGAGTCATAAGTATAAGGATGTATAACATCCGGGTCGCTTTTTATTCTATTCTCGAACGAAATGAGCATGATGGTAATAAAGTCTAATTAAAAAATATTAAAATCATGAAACGGTTTTCACAAATTAAAATTTTGTTTATTTTTGCTTTTTTGCCTGATAATAAAACAATGGTTATATGAACATAATAATTGTCGGAGCAGGAGACATCGGGTTCCATCTATGCGATAAGCTTATTGAAGACGGAAACAACTGCTCAATAATCGAGATAAATCCCGAATTAGCCTCAAAAGCGAGGGAACACCTTGATGCAGCAGTTTTTACAGGAAGCGGTACAAGTTATAAAATTCAGAAACTTGCACGAATTGATAAGGCGGATGTACTCGTAGCTGTAACCCAAAATGACGACTTGAATATTGTAGCATGTATGATGGCAAAGAGGCAAGGTGTAGGTACTGTGATAGCAAGAATCAGAAACCCTGAATATTCGCAGATGAATGGTAATATTTTCGGAATAGATTTGATAATCCATCCTGAAATGGAAGTTGCTAAAGCAGTCAGTCATCTTGTACGACAATCTCAAGCTACAGATTATTACGAATTTGAAAACGGCAAAATTAAAGTAGTCGGTATTAGATTAGACGATAATTTTAATCATTATGGTAAGTCTCTTAAACTGCTTGCGGAATACTTTCAAGACATACCTCTGAGAATCTTAGCAATTAAGCGCTACGAAAAGACTATTATTCCGAATGGTGATGATATTTTTATTAAAGGTGATCAAATATTTGTCATCAGTAGCCATAATTATCTTAAAGATACTTTGATTTTCTTTGGGAAAGTCAATACGAAAATTGATGATGTAATGATAGTAGGAGGTGGATTGGTGGGTCAATACACGGCAGCGGAACTTGAGAAAAAAATCAATGTAAAGATTATTGAAGCCGATATACGAAAGGCAGAACTTCTTGCAGAAAACCTGAAACGTAGTCTTGTTATTCATGCCGACGGTACCGATATTGATTTACTATTGAGTGAAGATTTGTCGGAGATGGATGAATTTATTGCCGTATCGGGAGATGATGAAACCAATATAATTACAAGTATGATTGCTATGCAAATGAAGGTGCCGAGACGTATAATAATGGTGAAAAATATTGATTACCTGAGAATGTCCAATGCTCTGAATGTAGATTCCATTCTTTGCAAGCCTTTGATATCGGTAAATGTCATCAGACAATTTATCAGGCGGAAAAAACAAAAATCATTTGCAGAGATACCCGGTTGCGATGCAGTCATTATAGAATTGACTGCTGACAGTAAATCAAAAATTTGCAAAAAGCAATTGAGTGAATTGAATATTCCCAGGAATGTACTTTTCGGTGCTGTCTTGAAACGAGATAATACTTTTGAAATTCCGAAGGGAAGTACACGGATTCAGCCCGGCGACCGAGTAATAGTTTTCTATCTTCCCGGGAAGATAAAAGAAATAGAGAACTTATTCTAATTATGAGATATACAGTTGTAATAAAGAATTTAAGCTATCTGACACTGATAATCGGTGCATCAATGCTTTTACCGCTAGCTTTTTCAATACATTATGACAGTGGTGATGCTTTCAGCTTGATTATCAGTGCTGCTATAGGCATGGTATTAGGTATTTCCGGAATAATTTTTACGCCTGTGAGTTCTCATGAAATTCGACCGCGAGAAGCATTTGCAATTGTTACATCCGCATGGATAATATTTGCAAGCATAGGCAGTTTACCCTATTTGTTCAGCGGGGCAACTTCCGATTATACTGATGCCTTCTTTGAAACAATGTCAGGTATTACAACAACAGGAGCGACAATCTTCAAGGATATTGAATCACTACCCGAAGGCATACTTTTTTGGCGAAGTTTGACGCATTGGTTGGGTGGAATGGGAATTGTTCTGTTCTCAATTGCAATATTGCCTTTCTTGGGTGTTGGAGGTATGCAATTATTCAAGGCAGAAGCGCCGGGACCTTCTGTTGATAAATTATCACCAAGAATCAAAGAAAGTGCGAAAATTCTTTGGCTCGTGTATGTACTCCTGACTGCTATTCTCACCATACTGTTGATTTCCGGAGGTATGAGTTTCTTTGACGCACTATGCCATTCATTCGGAACAATGGCTACCGGCGGATTCTCAACAAAAAATGCAGTATCGCTTATTATTCCGACTCATACATTGATTATGTATTAATAGTTTTTATGTTAATAGCAGGTACGAATTTCACACTAATTTACAAATTAATGAAAGGGGATTTAAAATCACTTTTTAATAGTGGAGAGTTCAAGATTTATATTTCAATTGTTGCAATATCATCTGCATTTATTGCTTATCATTTGTATTCCGGCAGTGGTAATGATGTTGCATCGGACATTAAATACGCATTATTTCAAGTCTCATCAATAATTACAACTACGGGCTTTATTAATGCCGATTATGAGCAATGGTCTTCATCGTCCCAGTTGATACTTATGACTCTAATGTTTATTGGAGGTTGTGCAGGCTCGACAGCAGGCGGTTTGAAAGTAATCAGGCTGATTATTCTTCTGAAATTCATGTATAATGAATTGAAGAGGCTGATTCATCCGCAAGCTATAATACATGTTAAATTCGGTAACTTTACAGTAGATAATAAGGTGCTCGCTAATGTGGTCGGATTTTTCACTGTCTATGTAGTTATTGCAGTTTTGAGTACAATAGTGATTTCTTCATTCGGTATAGATTTTGTAAGCTCCTTAGGTGCTGTATCAGCAACACTGAATAATGTCGGACCCGGCTTCGGTGACTTAGGACCTACGGATAATTTCTCTGCTCTACCGGCTGTGGTCAAGTGGATATTATCTTTTCTTATGATGTTGGGAAGACTTGAGATTTATACGGTTATTATCTTGATTACACCGATATTCTGGAGAAAATAATTGTATTATTTATGAACAATTGATCTAATTAGTAATTTTAGTCTGTTTAGTTCATTTATCAGGTAACAATTAACGTTTAAAAACGTAAATAAAAATTATTAAACACAAATAATATAATATGAATAATATTTACGGAGTAATAAGCAAAGTTTCGGCTTTAATACTGATTGCAATGTTATTGCAAGCATGTCCCGAACATTTTGTAAAATCAATTGAACAACAATCAAAAAGAATAGAAGAACTCAGGAACCGAAAAGTAATATATAAAACCGGCAGCAGCTCGTTAACCGGTATGTCCGATTTGGAAAAAATGTTGGCAGCTGACAGTACGGTTAATTATGACTCTTTGAAAAAAGTCAGAGCCTTTCCGTTAAAATTTGAAATTGCTAAGATTGAATCAGATGATTTCCCAAAGAAAGTGAGTGTCAGAGCTTTAATTTATGACACAAACGGCAGGTATGTCAGCGGACTTGCTCCACCGTACTTCGTCGGCAACGGTAATTACCAAGATTATTGGGTACTGGTTCGTGACTCTTGTTCCGGTACGACAAAACACATAAATAAATTCGAAGTAGAAGAGATAAGAAATAACAGTAATATTCCCTATGCTGTTTCATTTATACTTGACCATTCTTCTTCCATGGGTAATACCAGAATAGTAAAACTTCGAGAAGCAGTAAAGCATGTTCTTTATGCAATAAAACCCAATGATATGGTAAATATCGTAAAATTCGCCGGAAAAAGCTTTACGGAAGTAGCCTTTACCGATGATAAAGAGATATACAGAAAGTCTTTCATTACCGATAAAGGATTTAATGATAATATCGGCTCGGGAACAGCTATGTACGCCGCAATAGAAAATGTTATCAGACAAATGGACAGCGTCAGCGATGAATATAAAAAAGTAATTATATTATTTTCCGACGGCGGTGATAATATGTCAAAAATTACGATGGACTCGCTTTTAAGAGAATGTAGGAAAAGAAAGATTGAGATTTATTCAATTGCTTATGGATATACTGACGATAATATAAGAAAATTAGCAGAACATTCTGGTGGCAGATTCTATCCGCTGATTTCCAGTAAAGAATTTCCTTTTGCTTTCAAAGATATTTATGTTACATTGAATAATTATTATAAAGTAAGTTATACTCCGGATGAATGTTACGGTAAACATCATGCCGAATTAATTCTTCGATTACCTCAATTAAAGAATATCGAATTAGAAGCCACAGGCATATATGACAAGTCAATTTTAAACATGTACGACAATGTAGGTACCGTTTATTTAATGAATATTGAATTTGACTTCGGACAATCGGATATTAAACCGGAATCTAAAGAACAAATCAGCTTGATAGCAGAATCATTAAAGAGCAATCCTGAAATGAAGGTTAGAATCATTGGGCATACTGACGATGTAGGTAATGATGAATTTAATCTGAACTTGTCAATTAAGCGTGCTTTGTCTGTGAAAAATGAATTGATAGAACTCGGAATTGATGCTAATAGACTCGAACATATAGGCTACGGAAAAACAAAGCCGCTCGTGCCGAATGACAACGACGACAACAGACGTAGAAATCGAAGGACTGAATTTGAAATAATTTCCAACTGATTGAAATGAACTTATTTAAGATAACAATAATTATAATATTATATACATTCACTAATTCTCCAATATTGTTTAGTGAGCAATTAGAAGCAAAAGTAGGCGAAATCATTGAATTGAAGGTGCTTTTACCTGTATATGACGATGATGCAGACTTCCTGAGTGGAATGATTTCAGTCCAAAACACATCGTTGATATATCCTTTTGAAATAAGAATAGGTGAGCATGGAATTAGCAATTTCACAATTCAAAAAATTGATGAGTCAAATTACTCATTTAACATATTATTGAACGACTTAATCGAGTCCGATACATTATTAGTCAAGTGTGAAGTCCTCGCCGGCAATGACAGTACTTGTCTTGTTATTCTGTCAAATATCAGAATAGACGATATGGATGTTAATGGTACTGAGTACAATATTAAAATTAAATCACAATTTGGTGAATTACCTTATTTCAGATACCCTGAGATAATTTCTGTTTATCCTGTACCTGTTTCAATTGGTAATGAGTTATTTGTTGAGTATTTTCACGATTTTACCGGTTCTGTCGAGATTTATTTGATTGACATTTTAGGAAGATATGAATTTGTTAAATTGATTGATGTAGATGTAAAAGGCACACAGAAGACAAATATACCGATTAACACCTTGCTGCCTGTGGGTGTTTACGGCATAGAAATCAGGACAAAATTTGGAAAAAGTTCGAAACTATTTATACTAAGCGAATGAAGAGTAAAATAAATATATTGTTATTGCTGCTTGTATTATTAATACCTTGTACTGTCTTAACACAAGATGACGAGAGTTGGAGTCTGGATACTCTTGATTACGGTAATTTTGATATTGAGTCCGATTTTTTATTTCAGGCAAGCTGGGGTTGGTTCCCTACTATACATTCTGAAGGCGTCTATTTCGGACCATATTTAAGCGGAGGCAGTGTATTTGATGAAGCACATTTGAGTCAGTCGGATTATTTCGGTATATTCGGTAAGCCCTTGATAGCTGCTTTTGAAGCAAATACCGAAGAATTAAAAATCAGAAAAGCATTCTCAAAAGATACCGAAGAGGAAGGTCCGGTAAGGGATTATCTTGAACTCGGGTTTGCAGCAAGGTTTTACTTCGTTCAACATGCCTTTTTGAGAGTTAAAGCTGCATATACACTTACACACAGCTTACTTGCACATATTAATGATGAAAAGAGTTTTATGAACGTTCATGGGAATCCTAAAACAATCAGAGAAGCAAATATTCTACACCTAAGAGAATACGGAATACATTTTAATGCAGGAATTGAAATACCTGTATATGGAGTATTTGCAAATACCGAAAACGGTTCGCTTGAATCGTATTATCATTTGTACTTAGGATTATCAAATTCGCTTTTTTTTAAGAGCAGAGTTAATCAATATATGCAAATATTGAATGTCAAGGATGAATTACGTTATTCTAATGGTAGAGATACAATTAACATAGTGAATGACGTAAGAACCGATAATCTGATTTTAAATAAATACAGGCTTGAAATCGGAGCAGGTATGCGATTGATAACCGACAGAGTCGGTGGTGTGGCTTTTGAACTAAGCTACTCCTACCCCTTGACCGGAGCAATATCGGATGACAGGTGGCTACAACATATATTAAAAATAACAACTATCATACTTTTCGAACTTTAATGAATTTAAATAGGCTATTAAAATTAAAATCGCCGCAGAAAAATTATTACATTTCTCTGCGGCTTAGTAAATTAGAATTTTACCATCTCTTCATTTAAGCGAATTGCAACAATATTGTAGCCTCCGTAAGAAGGAACATCATATTTGAGTACACTACCTTTGTCAATCAAGATATTTAACATAGCATAGGAAGTAGGAATATTGAAATTCTTATTAGCGAGAAATTCTGTTACAAACCATTTAATACCTATGAATTTATGCCATTTAGAAAGTTGGACTTCGGCAAGTTCGTCCAATAACTCATCTTCATCAATATCAATATATTTACCTACCTTTTGATAAGTCTGGTCATTCAGATCTATCTTGCCAATAATTTTAATGCCGTCAAAAGAATCATCCTTAAATTGAGCTGCTTCAATCGTAGCATCTCTGATAGCTTGCTTATCTTCGATGCTGAACACAATATCATCAATTTTCTTCTCTGCTATGCTTATTATTTCAGCAAGGGAAGCTAATACTTCAAGTCCGTAATTAAGTTCATGCTTATAAAAAATACCTTGATGAGCTACTTTATTCCTGAGTTTTATTATATCCTTCCACTTCTGCTCGAAATTTTTATCCTGAAAATTCTCTTTAAAATATTTTGAATAATTGCTTTGTAATTCATTTTTTATTCTTTGAAATTCATCAGGGTTGTTCATATTCATCAATCTTGAAATAATCTTGTCGGGGTTATTATAACCTGAAGATTGCTTATATACTAATTCACCTAAATCATCAAAATCAATAAAACGCAGTTCATCATCAATATAGGACGATATTTCGTCGCGACGGTCAGCTCTTCTTAATTTAGCTTTTTCAATCATTTGCTTATTGGCAGTAACTTCCCACCAGTCATAACCGATTCTTTGAATAAAGAATTTAATAAGATATTTTCTTAGATAATTTTCAACTCTGTTAATTTCCGGATACAACTTATTGGCGATATATGTTGACACATCATCGGATAAGAGTCTGATACTGTTAAACTGTAAAGTGTTCTTAAGATGTTTTAAAATTTTAATTCTGAAAGCTTCGAGAATCTCAAAATCTACGGAATAAATTTTCAACATAAATGCAGACTCGAAAAAACTCGAAACTACATTACTTGTATCAGCAAGGTTAATTACGATGCTGATTCCGGTCTCTTTATTATCTAATCTTACTCTGCCTCTCTCATTGTACAATTGCGGTACAGAACCACCCCAAAGTGCATTGCTGAAGGATAATGCTTGGGCTAACGCTATATCACTTTTTATATCGGCAGGGTCAATACAGAAAAGCTCAAAGAAGTAATTTTCAGCTTTATCAATGTTCATGACAGTCCTCAAAAATGAAAAATAATTATAGTTATGACAATAGAAGAAAAGAAAAATTGTTTAGTGAGGTAAATTGCTGACAACCATTATTCCACATGTTGAAATATTCTGACAATGGATTTCCCCCATGATTTTTAATAATTAAATAATATACGACTATTAATGTCGGCAATTAAACAATAATTAAAGCGTCATAACATTTTCTTATAAAAAAATGGAGATTTTTTTTAATAAAAGATTTCCTCAAATAGAATGAATATAGAATATAATAATATACTTAGGAGTTTTCAATGACTACCGCTGTTAAAAGCAAAAAAATAACGAGTAAGAACAATGAAAACGGGGTAAGTAAGAATCCCAAAATTGTTAACATGTCTTATATGGGACACGAAGTAGAGGTTGAACTATACAGCAAATACGATTTTTCCGGTTTCGACAAGGACACCATTATTGAATGGTATCGCATGAACCATCTGGGTAGAAGACTTGACGAAAAAGCTGCTTTATATCTTAAAATGGCAAAAGGCTGGTCCTACCATGCTCCCTTTGGAGGTCACGACGGGATTCAGCTCGCATTAGGCAAGAAATTCAGACAGAATCAAGACTTTTTATTCCCTTATTACAGAGATATGCTCACCACTCTGGCTGCTGGTTTAAGCATAGAGGAAATTATTCTTAATGGACTCAGCAAGGATACAGATGTCGCCGGTGGGGGCCGTCATATGAGCAATCACTTTGCCAAGCCTTCAATAAACATACAGAATGTCTCCTCATGTACAGGTAATCACAGTCTACATGCAGCAGGTGTGGCAAGAGCCATAAAACGCTACAAAGAAGATGCTGTTGCCTACTACTCAGGTGGTGAATCTGCTTGCTCTGAAGGATATTTTTACGAAGCCATCAATATATCTACCTTAGAGCAGTTGCCGGTTGTATATGTTATACAAAATAACAAATACGGTATATCCGTACCGCTTGTTGACCAAACAGCCAATCAGGTTGTATCAGATAATTTCAGAGGTTTTAAACATATAAAAATATTTGAAGCCGACGGCAGAGATCCTTTTGATTGTTACAGAAAATTATCCGAGGCTGCAGAGTATGCTTCATCAGGAGCAGGACCGGCTATGGTTCATGCCGACTGCGACAGAATCGGCTCTCATTCTAACTCCGACAGACATGAATTATACAGAAGCGAAAAAGAACGAGAAACAGTAAAAAGACGTGATCCTTTGATGCAATTCAGGTGGCATGTTCTGGACAAGAAAATTCTTACATTGGACGAATTGCTTGAAATCGAAGAAAATAATAAAGAAGAAATATTCAAAGCCGCCGACTTGGCAGAGGCTGCACCTGATGCCAACGGTAAATCTTGGACCGACTTTATAATCCACGAACCAATAGTTAAGCCGGAGGACGGAACAGAATATCAACTTCCTGAAGATGCAGAACAAATACATTACATTGAAGCTGTAAACAGTACATTAAAGGAAGAATTCAGAAAAAATCCCGATACATACCTCTGGGGACAGGATATTGGTAAAGGAGGTGTATTTAATGTAGTTAAAGGTATGCCGGAAGAATTCGGTAAAGACAGAGTATTCAATGCACCGATAGCTGAAGACTCAATTGTAGGTACAGCCAACGGATTTACCAGATTTAACGATAAGCTTCGAGCCGTCATAGAAGGAGCAGAATTTGCCGATTACTTCTGGCCTGCTATGGAACAGTTGATTGAATGTTCCCATGATTATTGGAGAACAAAAGGACAGTTCACTCCTAATATTGTCATAAGACTTGCAAGCGGTGGGTACATTCAGGGTGGTCTCTACCATTCACAAAATCTTGAAGCTACATTTACTACTATTCCGGGTATAAGGGTTGTCATACCTGCATTTGCCGAAGATGCCGCCGGATTGATGAGAAATGCTTTGCGTTCGAAGGGACCTACTATGTTCTTAGAACCAAAGTTCTTGTACAACTTTAAATATGCATCAGGACCTAAAACCCCCGAAGATTATATAGTCCCATTCGGAAAGGCAAAAATTAGAAGAATCGGAAGTGATATCACGGTTGTAGCTTATGGAACTGCTGTCCATCTAAGTCTTTTTGCTGCTGAAGAGCTCGCAAAAGAAGGGGTATCTGTTGAAGTAATAGACCTTCGTTCATTAGCACCCTGGGACAAAGAAACAGTATTCGAATCGGTAAGGAAGACCGGCAGGGTAATAATAGCACATGAAGA
>JBAYPL010000015.1:0-19470 GCA_041677745.1 Kapaibacterium sp. (SeqCode) | reverse complement strand
CCGGGAACTCATAAGGTTTTAAGACTTGATAAAGTCAATGGCGGTGACCCTGTGATTGTAAAACATAATGCGGACGGTACTTTTTTTGTTATGGATGCAATTTGCAGACATCAGACTTGTAACGTTGAGCTTCCTGATACGTCTGATGGATTAATGGTGTGCCTTTGCCATCAAGCAACTTTCTCTTTTACTGATGGTAAAGTTGTTGACAATAAAGGTTACTCTGTTCCTGACATGGCTGTATTCAGAACTGAGTACGACTCAAGTAAGAAATTACTTACTATTATAAATGATTGATTTTTAATTTTTTTAGGAGAACTATTATGAATTTAATGAAAGCAGCAGCAGCATTAGTTATGCTTGGGACACTATGCGTCTCACTTGTTCAGTTTGCAAATGCTGAAGAAGAAAATACCGGTAAGTCTATATTTGAAAATTCAAAATGTACAGCTTGCCATGGTATCGAATCTCAAGGAATTGTCCCCAAGAAAAAATCGGATAAGAATCCTGATCTGTCAAAAATTCATCAAGGTGAAACATATACAGCAGATTTCTGGGCAAAATACCTTAAAAAAGATGAAACACTTAACAGCAAAAAACATCCCATTCCTTTCAAAGGAAGCGATGAAGACCTTAAAACAATGGTAGATTGGTTAATGTCTATAAGTGAGAAATAAATCTTTGTTGGATTAAATAAAAGTGCCTCCATTCAGGAGGCATTTTTTATATATTTTCATTGTCTGCAATGTATATTTCCGGAAGGTGACGCCCGGATTCTGCATAATCTAAACCGTAGCCTACCACAAAGTATGGAGGTATTTCAATGCCCACGTATTTCAAATCAACTTCCACTTCACGTGATTCAGGCTTAGATAGAATTGAAGTAGCAGCTACACTTGCCGGATTATGTATCAATATGTTTCTGTAAAGAGCTTTCAAAGTCAGACCTGTATCAACTATGTCTTCTACTATGATAATGTCCCTGCCCGCAAATTTAGCTCCTAAATCAGAAATTCTTACCTCACCTGAAGAAGTCATCCCATTGCCGTAACTTTTCGCACTGATAACCTCAATATCACAGGCAATTTCAATTTTTCTCAGTAAATCTGCAGCAAAGAGCATAGCTCCTTTCAGTACTACCAAGAATGTGGGTTTCTTATCAGCATAGTCTCTGTTGATTCTTGATGCTATTTTAGACACTGCTATGTCAATTTCACTCTGGTCAATGAATTTACGGAAGTACTTATCGTTTAAGAAAATTCTGTCATTCATCATATTATCCGGTTAATGTTAATACTTTTAACTAATTAATCTTATTCTGTAAATCTTTTCATTGGTATCTTTGATTCTGCATTTTTCGCTAATCCGATATCCGAGCACCCAAAGAATATCAAATTTATTACTCATTACAAGTACATTTGGCTTATCAGCAAGAGAAACTTTTTCATTCGTCAGAAAATCGCTCAACTTCATGACGCCGGGAGCACCCAAAGGGTGGAAGTCATCGCCTTCGCGTTTATTGCGAATTTCAACAAAGGGCTGTAACATTCTTGCAGGGATAAATTCAATATTCTTATCATCATTGAAAATAATTTCATTGCGTCGAACTTCTTTGATTTCAATCTTCATCTTTCCTAATTTATATTCTCCCGGCTTTTCAATGATGATTGACGACTGAACATCCTTGATTCTCTTGGCAAATACAAGATTGTTACGGTCACGAAGAACAAAGTTACCACCTGAAATTTCACAAATACTGCCTGTTATGCTCTTGGTTAAAGCGAGTATTCGGTCAATTGTTGATAAGGACAGTGGTTGAAGTCTGAAATACTTAGACCATAAATACTGAATAAGTTCTCCCTGCATGAAACGATTGAAGGTCAATAACATATTGATTTTAATTCTGAATTTTTCATTATTGGCATCTTCGAGAATTGTTGGGACACTTTTTGAAACTAAATCCTTAATTACTTCATCGGCACCTTGTAATAATTCGGAAGTTCGTGTAATTATATTAGAAAGAGCCGGATTGTATGATTCCTTTAATAATGGAACTAACTCGTGTCTTACCTTATTCCTTGTATAATTCAGAAGTGAATTTGTCTCGTCTTCATGCCATTTTAGACGCCTGATTGATGCGTAGTTGTATAAGTCTTGTTTTGTAAATTGCAGAAATGGTCTTACGAGACTAACATTTTTTACAAACTTACGTTTTGTAGGCATGCTGCTTAACCCTGTAAGTCCGCTACCTCTGAATAAGTTTATGAAAAATGTTTCGACCAAGTCATCTTCAGTATGAGCGGTAGCCACAATGTCAACGCCTATATTACGTGCTGTGCGTTCAAAAAAATTATATCTAAGAATTCGGGCGGCATGTTCGATGGATATACTGTTTTTGGAAGAATATTGTTTTACATTACCGGAGCCGGAGTAATAATGCAGATTGTATTCCTTTGTTGTATTTTTAACAAGAGCCTCATCATTATCGGCAGATAATCCGCGCAATTTATGGTTAAAATGAGCAACATACAAAGTAAATCTCATTCCCTCTGCCAATAGAGCCAGACAGTCCATCAGCACAATAGAATCTACTCCACCGCTTACGGCAGCCAGTAATTTGCCGCCGGGCTCTATATAGGCTTTCTGACGAAGATAATCCTCAACTTTGGACAGAAAATTATTCAGGAAAGCATTATTAGTCTGCGATTTATTCAATTGCTTAACTTGAGGGATGACAGTAAAGACAATTTCTTTACGTTTAGATGGTTCCGGTTTATTTTTCTGTGCCTTATTTCGATTATCCGATTGTTTGTCTTTGACAATGATATTTGTTTGAGCTTGTGATTTAACAGGCTTAGATGTCTGCTTACTTTCCTCTTGTTTAATAGGAGTTAGAAGTTCTTCTTTTCGATTTTCTTTTGAACCCGATTCCTGCTGATGAGAGTTATTATTTTTTTTCTTCTTTTTTCTTCTGTTTTTTTGAGCCGCAGTATCAGTTGTAGCTTCGACAGAGTTTACATTAGTGCTCGCAGGTTCACTTTCAGTATGAGCCGACAAGGCAGTCTGTTTATTTACGGTAGTGGCATCAGTATTGTCGGGTTTTTGGTTTGTCCCATGCTTTTTATTACCTTTGAAGGTCTTCTTTTTATTAAAGGTTTTATTGTCCCCGTCAAATTTTCTTTCATTTTGTGTGGTTTCTGTTTTAGTTAAACCGGCATCCATTTCGGAAGCAGCTTTCGATTGTTTTTCGGCATCACGAATAGCGACATCCTTTGATTTGACGAGATTTTTCTTAACATGGGATAAATCCTTTGTCTCTATAGTTTCTGATTGCTTAACAGGCTCAGCCTTCTGAATTAATTCGGAAGGTATCCCATTGATTTTAAGCGGTTTCTTCCAGATGCGGGTTTTGCCTCTTTTAGGTCTTTCCGAATTATTAGAATCGGGAGCAGGATTTGTTTCATTCCCGCTTTTAGTATTAATGCTATCATCATTTTCCGAAATCGTATTTTCAATCTTCGCTTCTTCGGAATTACTTAGCTTCTTTTTTGCCATTCTATGATTATATGTTTGAAAAAGTTACAAAACTAAACATTTTTTGATATGCAGCAAAATTATATCTTGGCAGCTAAATTTCAAAAAAATAGTTAATAAATATTGTGATAGAAACGAAAAAGCATCTTAATAATTGGAATTAAACGATATTAGAGTGATAATTATTTAATTGTAATTTCGGATTTATCATTCAAAAAAAATAGAGGATCAATTTATATATTATCTGAGATGAAATGCGTCAGCAATCATTGCAGTGATGGAATAATAAAAGTTTCATTATTTTTTTATTAGAGCAAATTTTCGTTAGTTTGCTAAGATAAAATATGATAAAATTGTAGAATTAAAAGAAATGATACAAACAGAAATATTGGTGATAGGCTCCGGAATAGCCGGCTGTTCGGCAGCACTTGCGGCAGCTGACAAGGGAGCGAATGTTACTTTGGTTACTAAAACAAAGAATTTGATTTCAGGTAACACACCTTGGGCACAGGGTGGTATTATATATAAAGGGATAGATGATTCGCCGGAAAAGCTGAAGCAAGATATTATCAGTGCGGGGGATAATACAAGTTGGGAAATAGCTGTTGACCAGCTTTGCAATGAAGGTGCAGGTTATGTAGAAAAGATATTAATTGAAAGGTGCGGGATAAAATTTGACAGAAACAGCAGCAGTAGTCTTCATTTGACCGCTGAGGGAGCGCACTCTGAGCCGCGTATAATCCATTCGAAAGACAAGACGGGTTTATCAATTCATGAAGGACTTGCCGGGGCTGTCGAAAGTCATCCCAACATTAAGATGATAACAAATCATACAGCAGTAGATCTGCTTACGCTTTCGCACCATTCTGCTAACCCGCTTGACATTTATGAGAAACCGGCATGTTTTGGTGCATATTTTATTAATAATGATGAGAGCAGTGTATTTCCTGTGTATGCAAATGAGACAATTCTTGCTCTTGGAGGCCTCGGTCAAATTTATTTACACACTACAAATCCGGTGGAGTCCACAGGTGACGGGATTGCATTAGCTTGGAGAGCAGGAGCACGATGCTTCAACCTTCAATATATACAATTTCACCCGACCACATTCTATGGTGAAAAAGATAGATTCCTGATATCTGAAGCGATTAGGGGAGAAGGTGGAATTTTGTTAGACAGAAACGGGAAAAAGTTCATGGACAATGTACATCCGCTCGGCTCTCTTGCTCCGCGTGATATTGTAGCAAGGACAATTCATCAAGTCATGCTTGAGACCGAACATCCTTGTGTATATCTGGATATATCTTTCAAAGACAGTGAATGGATAAAAAATCGCTTTCCGACAATTTACAAACATTGCCTCATGAATGGTGTTGATATATGTGCCGAACCAATACCCGTTGTTCCATCAGCTCATTATTCTTGTGGCGGTGTCGGTGTCAGCCTGAAAGGCAGAACATCTCTTCAACGACTATATGCAGTGGGTGAAGTCGCTTGCACCGGTGTACACGGCTCTAACAGATTAGCTTCAACCTCCTTGCTCGAATCATTGGTATGGGGACATAAAGCCGGTGAGGAAGCTGCAGAACATTCTACGGTTGATCATTATTTCCCGGAATTGTATAACTGGCAGGGTTACGATGATTACATTGACCCCGCACTTATCAGACAAGACTGGCTCACCATAAAAAATACTATGTGGAACTATGTCGGCTTGATACGTACAAGACAACGATTACTTAGGGCGACTACTATACTTAGACATTTGCAAACAGAAGTAGAATCATTTTACCAGAAGGCAAAAATGACAAAAGAGATGGTTCAATTACGAAATGGTGTACAGACTGCTATCGCAGTTACTTCAGCTACTCTTGAGTCAAGAGTCAGCAGAGGAACGCATTATATTTTGTCTTGAGCCGATAAGACTCATTATCAAAGACTGTATTTTGCATCTGAAGTTTTATTGATTTATGGTAGTGATTATTATGTCTAATATCATAGACTAAACTTCATTTGCTGATACAATAATTATCTGTTTTTTACGAAACTACTTGTTTAAATAAAAAAAATCATAAATGAGTAAGCAGGCAAATAAAACCTTATATTTTTACATATCAGCCTTCATATTAATTGTATTTGACCAAGTAACGAAATTATATTTCAAAGGGTTTTCGTTCCTTGGCATGGACCACGAAGGTTATCGTTACGGCGAACAAGTCCCTGTTTTGGGTGATGTGTTATTCTGGACTTATATAGAAAATCCGGGTATGGCATTCGGTATAGAATTCGGTTGGGGGAAAATATTTCTAAGCTTATTTTCAATTATTGCCGGAATCGGACTTGCTTATATAATTTATAAGTTGCGGAATCATGACAAATGGGTTTTGAGCGGTTTTTCGCTGATATTTGCCGGAGCTGTAGGCAACTTGATAGACAGAGTTTTCTATGGTGTAATATTCGGAGAGGCGCCCTTATTCTACGGTAAAGTTGTGGATTTCATTCAAGTGGATATTCCGGATATTGCTTTTTTGGGTTGGACTCACTTTCCGGTGTTCAACATTGCGGATTCTTGTGTTACTGTCGGAGTGTCGGTTCTAATACTTTTTCATAACAGATTACCGGATTGGGATGATGTATTTCCTGCAAAACGTGAAGATTCGGAGCTTCTTAATTCATCCGAAGTAAATTCTGATAACGAATCCGGCAGTAATCGTGTCTGAAGATAAAAAAAACTACCCCGATTATATTGAAAAGGAATTCCGCTTTGTTGTTGCCAAAGGACAAAACCCGGAACGAGTAGATACATATCTGACGAAATATATATACAATGCTACACGAAATCGTGTACAACAAGCAATAAATGAGTCGAGAGTAACAATTAACGACAAGCCGGCTAAACCGGGAAGGAAAGTGCAACCGAATGACGAGATTATTTGTCGAATAATGAAAGCACCTCCTATTGAATTACTTCCCGAAGATATTGCACTCGATATTTTATTTGAAGATGACTATTTGTTAGTTGTTAATAAACCTGCCGGAATGGTAACTCACCCTGGATTTGGTCATAGGTACGGTACACTTGTAAATGCAGTATTATATCACTTCGGGATGCGGAAACCTGTCGAAATTGATGCAGATTTTGATGATGAAATTGATGAAGAGTCGGAGGATGTGATTGATAATATTGATGAAGGTAAAATCTTTTCTTCCGAATTAATAAGACCCGGAATTGTTCACAGGCTTGATAAGGATACCTCCGGTGTGTTGGTAATCGCTAAACAACCACATATCCATGCTAAGCTTTCTGAACAATTTGCCGCCCGAACAACAGAAAGGGAATATAATGCTCTTGTTTGGGGCGATGTTAAAGATGATGAAGGAATTATTACCGGCGATATCGGGAGATCACCCCGTGACCGGAAAATCTTCGCAGTTGTCAAGAAAGGGGGTAAATTTGCTAAAACAGAGTACAAAGTTATAAAGCGTTACAAGTTTGTTACTTTGCTCAAGTTGAAGCTGCACACCGGACGTACACATCAAATCAGGGTTCATTTAAATCACATAAACCATACCGTCTTTGGAGACCCTGCTTATGGTGGCGATAAGAACCTTTATGGCGGGCTCCCTGAAATTAATAAATTGGCAAATAAATGTTTAAGCATGGTGAATCGTCAACTCTTACATGCCCGAACACTCGGATTTACTCATCCGGCTACAAGCAAATTCATGAGCTTTGAATCTGCCCTACCTGATGACTTCATTAGTGTTACTGAATTTATAAGGAATGCTGTCGAAATCGAGTGAGTTAAAAACGGGTGTATATTATATGATTTGACTTATTAGGAGTTTGAAATGCTTATTAAACAAGCCGAAACGATTGTGCCAATTGACTCTTTGCTGTCAAGGCGCTGGTCTATGAGGGCTTTTGACATTAACCGAAAAGTACCTCGCGACATGATTATTTCCATTTGTGAAGCAGGCAGATGGGCACCCTCGTGTTTTGGCGATGAACCTTGGAGATTTTTGGTGTGGGATGTTTACGATAATGAAGATGCTTATTTGAAAGCATTTGATTGCATCGGTGATTGGAATAAAAGATGGGTGAAAACTGCTCCAATCATTATGGCGTCATTCGCTGATGACAGATTTAGAAAAAACGGTGATGCAAACCGCTGGGGACAACATGATACAGGACTTGCTACCCAAAATGTTCTTCTGCAAGCTAATGCTTTAGGCTTGGGTGCACATCCACTTGGAGGATTCGATGCTAATAAACTCAAGCAAGAGTTTAATGTACCTGACAGGTTTACTCCTATGGCATTCATCGCTATCGGCTACCAAACCAGTGAGTCTGTACTTGATGATGACCATAAGTCAGAAGAATCAAAACCGCGATTTAGAAGACCGCTCGGAACTACATTCTTCGCAGATTACTGGGAAAACGGAATTGTTGATGACTCTAATTGATTCAATTTACATCCCCTTGGCTTTGTAAATAGAATGAAATTTATCTGCAAATTATAATTCTCGAAAAAAGACTTTGATTATTACAAAAAAAAAATCAATTTTGCATATTATAATGAATCAATAAATAAAAATTATGTTTTCAAAAATAAATTCTGCTTCAATCATAGGAATTAATGCTTATTCAATTGAGATAGAAACTCATCTCGACAATCAATTGCCGTCATTTTCAGTCGTAGGTTTACCTGATTCAGCAGTCAAGGAATCCCGTGAACGCGTAACGGCAGCGATAAAAAACTCCGATTTATTATTTCCCAATAAAAAAATCACGGTCAATCTTGCTCCTGCCGATATACGCAAGGAGGGCAGCGGATTCGACCTGCCGATAGCACTTGGAATTCTTGCCGCTACAGGTAATTTCGATTATATCAAATCTACTGATGCCATGTCATTAGGGGAGCTGTCACTCGATGGAGTATTGCGTCCTGTTCACGGAGCTTTACCTATAGCCATGGAAGCTAAGAGAAAAGGATATTCCAGATTGCTTCTTCCTGAAGATAATGCAGATGAGGCAGCAATGGTGGACGGCATAGAAGTAATACCGCTTCACAGTCTTCGAGATGCTCTCGACTACCTAAACGGAGAAATTATAATCGAAGCGAAGAAAACTGATGTTCATAAATACTTCATGAATGATGAATTAGATACCTTGATTGATATGAGAGATGTCAAAGGACAAGAAATTGTGAAACGAGCTATGGAAGTAGCTGCTGCCGGTGGACACAACTTACTTATGATTGGACCTCCGGGCTCGGGAAAAACCATGCTTGCCAAGAGAATTACAACTATCTTGCCTCCCTTGACATTGCAAGAATCATTAGAAACGACAAAAATACATTCTGTTTCAGGATTTCTACCTGACAATGTACCGCTTATCAAGGTACGTCCCTTCAGGTCTCCGCATCATACAATTTCTGATGCGGCTCTTGTAGGTGGTGGTATGAATAGAATTAAACCGGGTGAAATATCTCTTGCTCACCATGGTGTTCTTTTTTTAGATGAATTACCGGAGTTTGCACGTAATGTGTTGGAGGTAATGAGGCAGCCGCTCGAAGACAAGAAAATTGTAATTGCAAGGACAAAAACAACGGTTGAATATCCGGCAAACTTCATGTTACTGTGTTCTATGAATCCATGCCCATGCGGTAATTTCGGTGACCCGACCAAAGATTGCTCATGCTCGCCGCAAAAAATTCAATCTTATTTGAGTAAAATTTCCGGTCCTCTTTTAGATAGAATAGATTTGCACGTAGAAGTCCCCGCAGTGAAATATCAAGAGTTATCTTCTAAACGAGAGGGTGAACCTTCAAGGGCTATCAGAGAAAGAGTCGTAAAAGCTAGAAAGATTCAACAGTTGAGGTTTGAAGACTCGTCTTCTTTTAAAAATGCAGATATGAGTTCTCAAGAAATAAAGAAATATTGTGAGCTCGATGCTCCATCACAAGGTTTATTGAAAATGGCGATGACAAAGCTCGGACTGTCTGCGAGAGCTTATGACAGAATTCTCAAAGTATCCAGGACGATTGCCGACTTGTCAAACTCTGATGTTATTTATCCGGAACACATAAGTGAAGCTATTCAATACAGAAGCTTGGATAGAGAATACTGGAGATAAATCTAATCATGTCCGTTTAGGATTCAAGGTATATTCTACATTTATTTGTAGGATTATATAATATTAACTATTATAAAAAATCTCCCACTATCTACCACAGTTCTTCTCCCAAACAAAATTTTATATGATTATTCAAGAAATAAAATTGAAATGTTGAGTCTATTTCGGTTGCAACAGCTTGCTTAATAACAGTATTAGAATCCTTCATCAAATTTGATATACAGTTAAACTCTTTCTTGATTATACAGTTTAGGTTAAAAGCACTTAAATTTTAGTATAATATTATGAGCAGAATGAGCTTTTCAATGTAATAACAACAAATTACAAGCTGTCAGTAATGTGTAAACCGGGAATAAATAAGAAAAAAATACGATTTTGTTAATATTTTTAAAAAAAATTTGCTGTTTGTGGTAAAAGTGTTATTTTAGGTGTGTAAAAGTGGGTGAAAATGGGAAAACTGTTTCCCGATTCATTCATATCATTTATTGTGGAGTTGTAATGACATTTTTCAAAGGTCAAGAGACATACTCGATAGACAACAAAGGCAGGGTGAATATCCCGGCCAAGATGCGTAAGAGTATATCGCCGGAAGCCAACGACACTTTCTTAGTGATTCGTGGACAGGACCAGTGTATTGCAGCCTACCCTATGAATGAGTGGAAGAAGTATGAAGCGAGATTTGTAGATCTCAATCAATACGAACTTAAGAATAGATACTTTTTAAGAAAATTATTGATGTGGAGCGAAGAGGTATCTCTTGATTCTCAGCAGAGAATTATGCTTCCTAAGAAGTTGATTGAATTTGCAGGAATTGAAGGAAAGGTTTCCATAGTAGGTTTGGTTGACCATATAGAGTTTTGGAATCCTGATAAATTGGATGAATATTTAGATAAATTTGATGAGTCTTATGAAGATGTTGCGGCAAATGTAATGGTGAAATAATTGAGCCGAAACAGAAAAAAAAATAGACTCAGTAAGAAAGATTATGAACCGGTAGAATACGATTATCATTTGCCGGTTATGTTGGAAGAATGTATAGATAATCTTGTTCTTTGTAACGAAGGCATTTATATAGATGGAACACTCGGCGGCGGTGGGCATGCAGTCAGGATTTTTTCCAAACTCGGTTCCGGGGGGAATTTGGTAGTGTTTGATAAAGATCCCAATGCCATTATGCATTGCAAGAGGAAGTTTCAGGAATTAACTGAAAAAATATCCGCTCCGAGGGTAACCTACTATAATGAATGCTTCAGTACAATCTGCAGTAAACCCGAGTATGATGGACTGATAAACGGAGTATTATTAGATTTGGGCGTTTCCTCAAGACAGCTCGACTCTGATTCAGTCGGACTAAGCTACAGATTTCCCGCCAGACTCGACATGAGGTTCGGTGGTGAAGGTATAACGGCTTATGATATAATCAATACTCATGATATTGCAGATATCAAGAGGATTCTTTTCCTCTACGGAGAAGAACCCAAAGCAGGGCTCATTGCACGGCGTATTGAAGAACGGCGCCGTGCAATTCCTCTTGAAACCACCACTGATTTGAGAGATTTGGTGAGTGAGATTGTCCCTCCATCGCAATTATTCAAAACGCTATCAAGAGTGTTTCAGGCTTTTAGGATTGCCGTCAATGATGAGCTTAATATTTTGGAAAAAGCTTTACATTGTTTTATTAATATGGCAGCGCCTAATGCGAGGATTGTCGTATTAAGCTATCATTCGTTGGAAGACAGAATTGTTAAGAATATTTTCAAAGAATATGCTAAACCAACGGATAAATTACCCTTAATTAAACTTGTAAATTCAAAACCCATGTCAGCCTCTATGGATGAAATCAAGAAAAATCCCAGAGCCAGAAGCGCTAAACTTCGAATCGCAGAGAAAACTTGAATATTCCGGAATAATGCAAATGATTGCAAACAACTTATAATTTCTAAATTTAAAAAAGGGTATGCCTTTTAACAATTCATAAGTATAGCTTTCGTTTAATTTCATTTTCGATTTTTGATAATTATATATGAATGATAGATTAAGACAACAGCGAGGTTGGTATATTTATGATTGGGCTGTATCGGCATTTACTACAACTGTCATAACTGTATTTATTGGACCTTACTTAACTTCCGTTACAGAGTCAGCCGCAGTCAACGGATTTGTTGATGTTCTAGGTATGAAGGTTTACTCAGGGTCATTTTTCCCATACTGCGTATCATTATCAGTTATTCTACAGGTATTAATACTACCTTGGCTTGGAGCCTTAGCAGACTATTCCCGAAAGAAAAAGCAGCTACTCGGTATCTTTGCATATCTCGGAGCTGTCGCTACTTTAGGTATGTACTTTCTGGAAGGTACAAATTACTTGCTCGGAGGAATTCTCCTCATTATCTCGAATATAGCATTCGGTGCTTCTATGGTGTTCTATAACTCATTTTTAAATGATATATCTATGCCAAGTGAGAGAGACAAAATATCGTCAAATGGATTTGCTCTCGGTTATATTGGAGGCGGAGTACTACTTGCACTCAATCTTGCTTTAGTACTTCAGGCTGAATCTTTGAATATGAGTACGTCTATGGCTGTCAGAATCTCTCTTGCTTCTGCGGGATTATGGTGGGCTTTGTTTACTATTTATCCAATGATTACTCTTAAAAACTCCGGAATAATCAAGAAACTACCGAGCAACTCAAACACATTTGTTTTCGGTGTTAAGCAGATAATAGCTACAATCAGAGAATCTTTCAAATATCCCAAAACCCTTCTTTTCATATTGGCTTATATTTTTTACAATGATGGTGTACAAGCTGTCATTGTAGTTTCATCGCAATTTGGTCAAGAGGCACTCGGCTTGGAAATCGGTACTTTGACTACGGTAATTCTGATGGTGCAATTTGTGGCATTTGCTGGAGCAAAGATTTTCGCTTATGTGGCTGAAGTATGGAGTTCAAAGAAAGCTTTGATTCTAAGTATTTTTATATGGATAGCCTGCATATTTTATGCCTACTTATTCCTTGAATCAGAAACGGGATTTTACTTGCTGGGTGCTGTCATAGGTTTAGTCCTGGGAGGAACACAAGCTCTAAGTCGTTCGATTTATTCACATCTTATTCCCGTTGGTAAGGAAGCTGAGTATTTCAGCCTGTATGAAATAAGTGAAAGAGGAACCAGTTGGATTGGACCGCTCATATTCGGATTATCGCTTCAATTTGCTGGTTCTTATCAGATTGCAATATTTTCTCTCGGAATTCTATTTGTAATCGGTCTTATAATTTTATCTCGAATTAATTTAAAAGAAGCCATAAAAGAAGTAGGTAATACTGTTCCCGTAAATATTTAGGACATAAATTGCAGCTACAGCATCACATAGCAAAAATCAGTTGGACTTTAGCAGACAAAGTCCTCTATGTAGTCTATGGTTTTGTGTTTCTAATTAAAATATCTCTTCTCAGTACAGATAATCTTGCTTTGTTCGGATTTCTAACAGCATTTAATACATGGATATTCGTAATAGGTGATTCTTTTGCATTGCAGTCTATTATACAATACGGATTTGAACATGAAAATCGTAAGAAGGTAAATACTTTTGCGCTGATTATTCATTCGGTCATAGTATTATCACTTACATTTTTGATAAGTTATTCGGGTAGTGCTCTTGCAGGAATCATGGATGAACCACGCATAGATGAAATAACCTATTATTTACCAATACTGACCGTGCTGATGTTGCCCAGAACTTTCTGCTTAAAGTTGATGCTGAGAGAGCACAATATGAGCGGCATATTTATGAGCAACTTTGTATTCTTTGGTGTTATGGTTGCTTATATACTTTATTATAAATTTACGGGACAGATGTTAAATCTTGACTCGGCGGCAGAAATATACTTATACGGTACAGGTGCAAGCTCAATAGTGTCAATTGTAATCGCTTGGCGGATGCTCGAATTTTCATTTACAGGAAACATAAAATTGAAGGACATTGTTTCTTTCAGTCTTCCGTTTACAATTACAAATGCAATAAATACAATCCCAAAATATTTAGATATATTGATTCTGAAACTATTTTTTCCGCTCGACCAAATCGGAATTTATTCTGCTGCAAAATCTTTGTTCAAGTTCTTTGAGGAAGGAATGAACGGTGTGAACGGTCTGGTGTATCCGGCAGCTGTAAGAGCTGTTACTTCGGGGGACAAAGTAGGACTACACTCGATAGTGAGCAAGGCTGTATCATTCACATTAATTCTTTTTGCTGTCGGTGCTGTTATTCTAACATTGGGATTATCCGATATCCTGATAGCTTACTTGATGAAAGCAAAATTTATAGATGCTGCAACTCATTTCAAATTATTGTTGATAGCCACATTATTCCTGCCTTTTAATATTCTTTATTTTGTAATTACAGCTTCCGGTAAGCATTATGATTTGATGAGGATAGTTGCAATTTCATTTGCAGTATCAGTGTTGTCATTTATAATCATTGGAGTAATTAATAAGCCTGTGCTTATGCCATTGGGATATGTGGCTTTCTACGGTGCATTTGCATTTCAAGCTATAAGATTCGTCAACATCAATCAGATAGTTGTTTTAAGTAGTCGTGACATATTCAGAGCTTTTGATGACACTATCAAATATGCAGAAAAAATGATAAGAAAGCTTTAATAAAAAAAACAATGGCTGACAATCATAAAGTATAATTGGCAGCCATTATTTGACTATTAAACATCAAGCGCCTTGACGCCCGGAAGAATCTTCCCTTCCAAATATTCGAGAGAAGCACCACCTCCTGTTGAAACGTGTGTCACCTTTTTTTCAAATTGCATTTGGTTTATTGCAGCTGCTGAATCACCGCCACCCACAATAGTAACTGCACCTGCATTTGTTGCATCTGCAAGTGATGAAGCAATGGCAAATGTCCCTCCGGCAAAATTTGACATTTCAAAAACACCCATAGGACCATTCCAAACAATTGTTTTAGATTTGAGGATAATGTCTCTGTATGCAGCAATAGTTTTTTCACCGATATCCATACCAATCCCACCGGCTGGTATATTTGAAGCCTCACAAGTATTAAAAGTAGCCTCATTACTGAATTTGTCGGCAACAATTACATCAATCGGCAGCATTAGGTTAATCCCATTATCTTTAGCTTTATTGAGTAATTCTAAAGCAAGGCTGATTTTATCTGCTTCGAGCAAGGAATTTCCTATTTCATATCCTAAAGCTTTATAGAAAGTAAACATCATACCCCCACCAATAATAATATTATCGCACTTTTGGAGTAAACTGTTTATAACATCTATCTTACCGGATATTTTAGCTCCTCCGATTACTGCTGTAAATGGTCGTCGAGGTTCATCAACAGCATTGCCCAAATACCGCAGTTCTTTAATCATTAGATTACCGGCGTATTTTTCACTTACAAAATTAGTGATGGCTGCTATGCTTGCATGAGCTCTGTGTGCAGCCCCGAAGGCATCGTTAACGTAACAATCTCCAAGTGAAGCAAGCTCTCTTGCAAATTCGCTGTCATTGGATTCTTCCTGACTGTAGAATCTCAAATTTTCGAGTAATACAACTTCGCCAATTTCAGCTTTATCAACGGCATTTTTGGCTTCATCGCCGATACAGTCAGAAGCAAAAATCACTTTGTAACCGTAATGTTCTATCAAATGACGTGCTATAGGCTCCAAAGAATACTCAGGATTTCGCTTCCCTTTTGGTCTGCCAAGGTGCGACATCAGGATTGGTATCCCACCCTTGTCAATTACTTCGTCAATTGTCGGCAACGACTCTACTATTCGTTTGTCATCACTGATATTGCCGTTCTTTTCAAGCGGAACATTCAAATCTACTCTTAAAAGTACATGCTTACCGCTGAAATTTGCATCGTGTATTGATCGAATCATAATTCTCTCCGATTATGTAAATGAAAATTGAAATATTTTCTAAATGTTTGTATTTCGTAGCCATGAACAATCTTCAAAAGTAGCAATTATTTACTATATTAAAAGAAAAAATTGACATAGTTCAAGATTTTGTTATGATTTTTCACTTTTTTGTTCAAGAATTTACTATGTCGAAATGTAAATTCCGGTAATTCTGATTATTTATTTATCCGGTGTTGAAATTTTTCTATTTGGATTTGTATCTAAGTCATTTGAGGAATCTTCTTTCATTAATTTTGCATCAAGTGACAAATATCCCCCGCCGTTGATAATCAGAAAAATACTGCCTAATAGCATAGACCAATCTGTTCTGCTTGCGTGAAGCATTTCCCAGAATCCGTTACTAACAAATATGTTTGTTTTACTTGTCAAAATTGCTAAAATCATTATTATCAGAGTAGGGCAAGCAGCTAACCTTGTCAAAAATCCAATGATAATCAAAATTCCGCAAGTTACCTCAAAACTTGCAACAAAACTCCCCAAGAACTCGGGCATCGGCAATCCTAATGATTCAAATCTCCCTGCTCCTCTATCAGAAGGAAAAATAAATTTTTGTATCCCTTCTGAAAGAAAAATCAATCCGACCATGAGTCTGATTAGTATTGTGGTCTTCGAGTCGTCTGTACTAATTATAAAGTTAATCATTGTTATAATTCCGGAGTTGTATTATTTTTAATTGTCTCAAATATTACTTCCGATATATCTCATTCTTCAAATTTAATAGTAAAAAATTGAATCCGGCACTATAAAATACTTGAAGAATATAATAAAAAAATATTTCGACAAGTAAAGTGTTTTTTTGTGTAAGCTGAAAATTATATCATAACAGACGCTCCGACAAGTACTATTGCAATATAAGATAAGGTATATAGAGTATGTATGATTAATTGTAATATCAAAATAAATTGAAATTGGATTATCACATAATTTTATTATAAATTTAATAATTTGTTCAATTTGATTACTTTTGTAATATTGGTTAATCATTTTTTACTTAAAGTTCAGCTAAAATGGCAAAGACCTATAAGGTATTATTTGTATCAAGCGAAGTGTTTCCATTTGCAAAAGAGAGTGGTATAGCGGATGTATCACAATCTTTGCCATTAGCTATTCGTGACTTTAAACATGACATAAGGGTCATGACACCGAAGTATGGTACAATCCGTGAACGCAGAAGTAAAATTCACAACATCAGTCGCTTACGTGAGGTGCCAATAGAAGTCGGAGATAAGACTGACATTGCATTTATCAAATCATCATCGGTCTATTCACCTAAGCATAAGGTACAGGTATATTTTTCAACCAACCAAGATTATTTCGGAGAGAGGTCAGGAGTCTATCATGACCCGCGAACATGGTCGGAATATCCTGATAATGCAGAGAGGTTTATCTTTTTCAGTAAAAGTATTCTCGAAACCTGCCTAAGATTGAAATGGATACCGGATATAGTACATTGCAACGACTGGCAGACAGCTCTTCTTCCGGCTTATCTAAGAAGTAATTATTCCGGTAAATTTTCCAAAACAAAGATTCTTCTAACCATCCACAATTTTTATCGTCAAGGAATATTTGAACTATCTGAGTTCGAAAAAACCGGCTTAGACAGCAAGTATCTAAAACCTTACATTCATGATGGTAAACTGAACTTCCTCAAAGGCGGCATTCATTATTCAAATTTTATTACGACCGTCAGTCCGAGTTATGCCGATGAAATACTCACAGAAAACGAATTCGGCAACGGACTGCATACGGCTCTCAATGACAAAAGAAATTCTTTTAAGGGTATTCTGAACGGTATTGAAACTTATACCTGGAACCCTATGCGTGATAGAATGATTCACAGCCGTTTATCAGATGATTTTGAAGATTATAAGATTAAAAATAAGGTCTTTCTACAAAGAAGCGTAAACTTGCCGGTCAAGATTGATACACCGTTATTTGGAATGATTCCGCGCATAGGTTATCAGAAAGGTACTCAACTTCTGATTGATTCAGCCGAAGAACTTCTGAAACAAGACATTCAAATTATATTATTAGGTCAGGGCGACCCTTCGCACAAGAGTCGTTTATCAGAAATATCAGAGAAACATCCGAACAAATTCAAGGTTGTTTTTGCTTTTGATGAAGTACTGTCTCACCAGATTGAAGCCGGAGCTGACTTCTTTCTTATGCCTTCTAAATACGAGCCTTGCGGATTGAATCTAATGTATTCGATGAAATACGGCACCGTTCCGGTGGTCAGACATACGGGCGGAATGAAGGATTCAGCAAAAAATTACGATGATGATACCGGAGAAGGCAATTCAATCGTCTTTGTTGATTATGATGTTAAAGATTTCTCGGCAGCGATATTAAGAGCTGTCAATCTTTATCATAATAAAACCGAGTTTCACAGAATTATCAAGAACGGAATGAACAGTGATTTTTCATGGAAAGTGGGTGCTGCTGAATATGATAAAATTTATAGAACGATTATGAAAGAGTGAATTTGAAAAATATGAATATAGAAAATGTTGTAAATTATGTCCGGTACTTCATAGTCTCTTTTGCCGGATTATTCTTATTTGTAGCATGCAATGATAAACCCAGTGATTTGGCTGTGAACCTCCTGCCTGATACTGTGGCTGTACGGTCTGTAAGTTCTTACGACACATTGCTAATTACCGGTAAGACTGTTTATGCACCTAAGATGCCGATATTTAATAACGGCTCTATACTCATTGGTAAGTTCGGTGAGTTGAATGCTGTTTCAGTTATAAACTTTGCATTTTTGCCGGATACTTTGGGTAGTTTGACCGAAAGTGAAATTCAATCGGTGGAGATGACCATGTTCCCCGACCGTTACGCATTCGGCGATACTGTGTCAGGTAATTACGGATTTGACATATACAAAGTTGTTCGCAGATGGGTGCCTGATTCAACTACTCATGATTCATTAATGATAAGTCCGGCGAATTATTTTGCACAGGAAAAGATAATGAGATGGGAAAACAGAATTGATTTGAAAGATTCTATTGACCCGGTAAAAATAACATTACCCAAGGATTTAATAATTGAGTGGTTAAAGACAGAAGAAGTACTTGACACCGTGTCGAATACCATGAAACCCCGCCGAATTCCAAACTGGGGAATAGCATTTGTCCCTACTGAAAATACTTCCGTTATCCATCGTTTTGAAGCAGCCGCACCTTCCAAGACAATGTCAACTGAGATTCTTGTGAAGTATAAGACAGCCGCTGATACTGCCGATAGAGAGCTTAACTTGGTTTCCGGCGTTGATGTTACCTTCTTAAAAGATACTGAGCCGGATACCAGTGATATAGTTATTCAAAATGGTTTGAATTACTGGACAAGATTTGATTTCGATGTAACTTCGATACCGAGATATTCCGGAATTCATAAAGCTCAATTTGAGCTGACTTTGGATCCTGAAAGAACACGTCAAGGCAATGTCGGCTTGGATTCCGTAGTTGAATTCGGATATTTTGTTGATGGTGAACAGGTATCAACTTTCAATTATACCGGCGGAAGACAAGCAGAGTCAGATAAATATTTATTTCCAAGTTTGACTTCAATCATACAATATATGAATAAATATTCCGGTAAGTTTTCGTTGGTCTTAATGCCGCATTCACTTAATAATCAGGCACGTGAGCTCGAAAGATTAACATTCTTCGGATTAAATCATTCCGACAGTACAAAACGTCCAGTGCTAAAGATAGTATATTCCCTTAATCCGGCATATTTGGAGCCAAAATAAACATGATGAAAAGTTTTATTCTTGTGATTACCTTTTTTATGAGCTGTGTTGCGGTTTTGGCACAAGGTGGCTCGAATTATTCTATACTCGGG
>JBAYPL010000014.1:0-20104 GCA_041677745.1 Kapaibacterium sp. (SeqCode) | reverse complement strand
TCATAGCTCATGACCTCAAAAATCCGATAAGTTCAATGCAATCTATTGCAAGCCTGTTTGTAGATGAATATTTCTCATTATCACATAAAGAAAAAAACGAGTTCCTGAATGATATAATATTTTCAGCTAAATCTGCTAATCATCTGCTCGACAGTCTGCATTTATGGTCTAGGTCTCAACGAAACCTAATTGATTTATTCCCGGAAACATTCAATTTGCATGAATTAGTTGAAGACACTTATTCCATACTTATAACACAAATTAGAAATAAGAATCAAAATTTCGATAATACAATTCCCGTTCATGTACAATTTTCAAGTGATGTAAATATGGTTTCGACCATATTGAGAAACTTGATTTCAAATGCAATTAAATTTACTCACGAAAATGGTAAAATCGTTGTTTCAATAGATTATGAAGATGAAGATACTATCGTGATTAGAGTTACAGATAACGGAACCGGTATGAATGAAACGACTATAAAGAACCTATTTAAGCCCGGATTAAGGAATACAGTACCCGGGACTAATAATGAACTCGGTTCCGGATTAGGACTGATGATTTGTTCGGATTTTTGCAAGAAATTAAATGGAAATATCAGGGCTGAGAGTGTATTAGGTCAGGGTAGTTCTTTCATTGTTACAATTCCTAAGATAAAAAATATTGAAACCGATTAAACCATTTTGAGATACAGATTGTCTAATCAGTGTATTTGTGATATAATTTTTTGTTTTCAAAGTGACGGCAACATCCTTGGAATTAAATACAGAATTAGTTAGACAATACGTCGAGACAGGAAGTCATGAGGCGGCAAATTCCTTAGTCCGACAGTATCGTAAGTTTGTTTATGCCACAGCATTGAGATTTACCGAAGATTATGATGATGCCGATGATATCGCTCAAGAAGTATTCATCAAGGCTCTGGATAGTCTTCATAAGTTCAAAGGCAACAGCTCGATTAAAACATGGCTTTACAGGATAACTGTTAATCTGGCTTTGAACCATAAACGGAAACGGAAATTCCTCAACTTTTTTTCCTTAACAGAATCTAAAGTTCCGAATGATGAAATTTTGGTTGATTCGACTAATCCCGAGAAATTGTTGGAAAATAAGGAGTTTGAAATAAATCTCATTGAATTGCTTTCAAGATTACCCGAGAAACAAAGAGAAACCTTTGCTTTGAGATACTTTGATGAATTAAGTTATGAAGAGATTTCCGAAATGTTAGGTACGAGTATCGGTGGTTTGAAGGCAAATTATCACCAAGCAGTAAAAAAATTATCTCAAATACTGAAGAATAATAATGATGGAGTTAGGGAGGAAATATGAAAACCCGTAAAGAGTTAGAACAAATGCTGCCGGATTATGCTTTCGGACGTCTGAGTGAAAAGGACAAAGCTGATTTTGAATCCGAAATAAATGAACATCAAGATTTATTAGTCGAAGTTAAAGAGGTTCAATCTCTTTTCAAGAAAATTGATGATATGGATTTCGATTCTGTTCTCAATGATAAAACAAGAAATTTACATTACAAGGTTAATCAAAGGCTTTCACAACATAAGTCAGTACTTTCAGGTACTGCATACTTGATTCGATTCGGGCTGCCTGCAGCCGCAGTAATGGTTTTGTTGGTAAGTATATTTAGATTCGGAATTCAAAATGAAAGTAATGAAGTAGTATCATTTAGCGAGAAATTGACTTCCTTAATTGAATCCGATAACTTTTATGATACATACTCCGAATATTATGATTATTCCGGATTGTCAACCGTCGAATTAAATCAAGAGACCGATTTGTTGGAATATGCCGGAGTAGAAGTGGATAAGATAAACAATAATCAGGAATTAAATAATGTAGTTAATGCTGTCATTCCGATGAGTGAGATTAATTTTTATAATGATCTGGATGATTTGTCAGATGATGAGTTCCAAATACTTTTAGAGGAAATACAAAATGTTGAGATTTAATATAATTTGCACTATGCTTCTAATATCAATTTCATTGCTTGATACAATTGCACAGCCGGATATTCAGCGAGACAAGGATATGCGTGCAGCTAAGAAAATCCGTCTGCTTGAAATTCTTAATTTAAATGAAAGTGAAGCAAATAAGTTCATCGTTAAATATTCTAATCATGAAAAGATAATGATGGATAAGAATGAAGCTTTAGAACATGCTACTGAGACTTTGATTGAATACATAGACAAATTCCCTAACGGCAAAGAGCTCGGCAGGCTGACTAATGCTGTTACCGATGCACAAAAAGACATGCATAAAGCTGTGGAAAATAAGTTCTCCGATTTTAAAACATTACTCAGTGAAGAAAATTATGCTAAATTCGTAGTATTTGAAAGTAAAGTAATCCGAAGAATGCGGAAATTTATGATGAACAGGGGACGAGGCAATAAGGGTGGAGTAATGGAAGGAAATCCAAGAATTAAACGTAATAAATGATTTTAACTGTGGGGAATGTATAATCAGAAGAATAACATTCCCCATTAAAAAAAACAAATAATTTAATGATTTACGATAATCCCTTGTATTCTGTTTTATTGTATTTGAAAATTCTTAAGTTCCTCAGGATATTGTAAATCATTCACTCTAATCGAATCGTAACCAAGCATTTTGAAATCCATGATACCATTTGGCGAATGACAATCTTCACATTTATGAGCCTTCCCCGTTATACCGTGATTAACCATCAGCGTTCCGAATTGTCGCATCCACTGAGGCTCAACATTATATAATTTACCGTCTTTTAACGGATATACTGTTTGCCAACCGTCAACACCGAAATAATACATGAATTCATCCATCATATAGTATTTAAATGGCATTTCATACATGCGTTTAACAATAGGATTTGCAATAGCCTTCTTAACTGATTCTGTCGTATTCCCCGTTTGATAATAAACAGCATAATCAAAAGGCAGTATCATAGCACCATAGGGACCTTGATTTGTCATATCCTCATACATTTGAGCATTAAATAATTTGAAAGGATAAATTTTACTCTTACCCTGATTCATTAGTGGTCTGATGTTTTCTTCAATCATTTTTCTCCTTTTATTCAATAATTCGGAGCTCAAACCACTCAGTGTATTAGTAATTCTGTTCACATATTTATTTACGTCAATATCAGGGTATATTTTTTTTAGATCCTCGGCACCCTTTCTAACAGAATTGATTATCTCGGGATCATAAATTTTAACAAGTTGATTCATAAGCGGATTATAAGATTTCGAGCCGTTTGGATTACTCCCCAGAGCATTAGCCAGAAATGTACCGTTACCATTGAACCACAGATAAGTGAATCCTTTTCCTGGATTTCCTGAACGATAAATATCAGTGGGGGACCAAATCCCTTCTTCTGAGTTATAAGTAGGGTGGACCCAATCTCTTAAAACAACGTTTCTGTCTTCGAGATTAGTTATATGGCAGGTTTCACAAGCTATACGGTTCACGTGACCATTGAGAATCACTCTGAATTTCTTATCTTTAGTATGTGGAGCGTCAGTGTGGCAGTTTTCACAAGCAACTTCGACATCCGGCAAGTCATTTCCAACCAAATCGGTACCTTTGGTCCCACGGGGAATTTTATGTCCTTGTGGGATATGGCAATCGGTGCAAATCAAGCCGGCTTTATAATGTACATCGTTGTGAATGCTGAATGGATTTCCACGTTTAGCACCTTCATGCAGTATTCTTTGATTTTTGTAACCTAAATTTTTTGCAGATATATTATGTTCATAGAGGTCACCACCCATATTATGTTGGTGACAATTCAAGCAATTTTCATTTCGAGGCTTTCCTACTGTCAATGCAGCACGAAGAGACCGGTCTTGATTCCATCGAGTACCTCCGTCGTCTTTAATAACAAATTTCTGATTCATATCATAAGATTGAGAATGGCAAATCAGGCAGTCAACACCCTCTTTAGCTTGCCATGGTATATCTCCGATAGGCATCATGTATTCGGTGGCAGGATGATAATTACCTCCAATATGGCATTGACCGCATCCTTCACTGCGCATAACAAGGGTTTTATGGCTATCAGTTCCATGATACTCAGGATAAGTCTTGATTAACGATGCCCAACCGGTCCATGAGAAACTTCCGGGAATCCCACAGGCTCTGTCAATTTTTCCAACAGGAATCTTATGCCAACCTTCATTAACCTTTCTACCGTCATAGCCATAGGTCGTAAATCCTGATGAACTGGTTTGAAATTGAAAATGAACAGTATTAAGAACATCATCGAGAGTATTTACTACATCAATTTTTCCATCGGGTCTTATTACTTTCATTGTAGTGTGGCACTGCAGACAAGTTGATGGTCCGTCATATTTACGAATGCCTGCTTTCCTGAAATATTCGATATGTTTATATTCTGAAATCCGATTGAATGAACGAGTTCGCATCAGAATATTGGTTCTCACGTTATTTGTAAAATTATCATCAGCATCAATCACCTTACCGGCTTTTTGAAGTTTTTGCTCACGTGTTAATTCTTCAACCAGCTCCTCAAATTCTAACTCTGACAATTCAATTGAATTTTCATAGCTCAATACTGAATTTGTTACACCGGTATATGCTTCAAAGATTTTGTTATAAATATAACCAGAAAATATTACTAACAGAAGACTCAATGAAAGCAGTGAAATATAAATTCGTCCCTTGCGGGTATTGAATAACGATGACAGTGATTTCGGGAGTTTTATTTTCTTCATAAATATACTTTTTCTATTTATTTACATTAGATTTCAATTTTATAATAATTCTTAATATACCGTGCCCAAGTACAGCAATCAAGACAATGCAGGAAAAAATTATACTTAAATTATCAAGGAGTTCATTTCGAGTACTGCCAATAACATAAGCATCATTCAGGAGTACTCCGTTGATGAAACCCAATTCTCTTCTATAGCTTTTATGTTCATGAGTATAAAGTTTACTCAACAACAATGAATTTTTTGAATGACATCCCTCGCAATTTTTAACTGCTTGTTGTTTGGGTAATATTACATGAGAACGAATACCGTCATTTTTTGAAGAATGGCAGTCAATACATCTGACTGAACGATTATGGACTTGAAAATTCGGCAACCAATTGTGAGTTTCATCAAGATTTATTTCATTAACATACCTGAATTTTCCTTCTTTGTTCCTATTGCCGTGACAATTTGTGCAAATACTGTTGTCATGTTCAATCTTTTCTTTTTTGTTGAGATTTGAACGATCGAAGGAGTGGGGATTATGGCAGGTAAAGCATGTGAATTCGGTTCCAAATTTGAGTTTATGAACACTCTTGAAAAATTCGTTTTCAAAGTCTTCAAATACTAAATTTTTCGAATCAAAATCAACAACAGTGCCGTATAATTTGAAAACGGATTGTTTTCTGTGACAGGAATTGCATGAGACGGATACATGCTTTGTGGAATTATGGGGCCAAGTATTAAAACATCCGTCATGACAATTCACACATTGCAGGCGTTTATGGTTAGAATTTTCAAATTGAGATTTGTTGACATAATATGATTTGATACGGTTATAAGAAGAATCTATAAGCCCTAAAGTCTGCCAATTATGACATTTGAAACAATAATCGTTATCACCGGCAACAGCAGTGAGTATAGCAGATAACAGAAATATTATTATCAAGGCCGATTTTATCAGCATTTATGTGCAAGTTAAAAAATTGAACATTGATGTAAGTGCAATATAACTGTTTAGTAATATATATGCAAATAATTTATTACATCGTAAACCGGAATATTTAATTTTGCAATCTATTTTGTAAATTCTTTAGTTTTGATTTATGGCTCGCAAAGTCAGGTTTATATTTTTCAATCTGTTGAAGAATCAACTTTTTTGATTTATTTTGTTTAAAGTAATAATTCAAATATGAAAATGCAGCACCGCTGAGCTTATAATTCCAATGTAGAAAGGCATCAATAGAATTTGATATTACTTTTTCATTTATCAAATTCAATCTTAGTAAAACATCAAAAGCATTCATTCTGGTTTCAAATTCATATCTGTTAGAAGTATAGTCAGAAAGTTCGTCTAAGTACTTCTTATTATCAGACTGTTTGCTTAACGCTATTTCGAGCCAAGCCATACGTATATTCATTCCACGCCAACCGATTTCTTTTTCCATGCCTGTCAAATAATTCTTATCGGGGAAACTTGATGAAAGATTGCGTAGAGCAAGTTCAGCATTTACAAAACATGTATCTTTAAGCAGTCGTTTGTAATCTTTTTCCAGACTTTCAGGAACAATTTTTAAGTTTTCTAAAAGACTGCGTTTGACTAATACATCATCGTCTTTTATTATCTCACGCAGAAACTCTATACTCTTGTCGTCAGAGGCTAATTGCTTGACTATTTCAGATTTCGTCAGGTGAAATGTTTCGTTTTTAAATATTCTTTGCAATAATGTTCTTTTACTTTCTATGTCGAATTTTCTTAATTCGATGAGAGCATCATAACGGTCAATCATATTATGTGCTATCTCTGCTTGAGACGATAATTCATCAAAAGTTCTTGAAAATTCCGTTTTCTTAATTATTTTTCTGTTTGGGTCAAAAACGACAAAATCAATATTCTTTCCCGAATTATTCGGAATATTGATTATTGATAACTTATCTTTGAACCATGAGCTTACAGAGTCAATGCTGTTGTCCTCATAATATACATGTACATTAACGGGCATAGAAAAATATTTAATCAAATTGTCAACAGGATGTATCTGTTCTACAGTTACTTGTGTAAATCTATTATTTTGATTGTCAGTAAAATCAGAATATCCAATCTTCAAATGTGGTTCACCGCCGCGAAAAATCCATTGATCGAAGAACCAGTCTAAAGACATACCCGTTGATTCTCTTATTGACTTTAATAAGTCATAACTTTCAACGACTTTATACTGGTTACTTAAAGTATAATGTTTTATTGCCAATCGAAATAATGAATCGGACATAACATCACGCATCATATCAAGGACTAATGAACCTTTAGGGTACCATCTGGCTGTGCCAGCCATGCTATGAGCTACAGGATTATTATTTGATTCAGCAGCATCAAAAGTACGAAGAAGCTCTTTGTCTCGTTCCCATTGATAATAATCCTCACCAAATACATCACGTTCAAATATTTTTGCATAATGAGTAGCAAAGCTTTCAGTCAACCAAGTATGACGATTATTCAGATGTGAAACAAGATTGCCAAACCATTGGTGATTTAGTTCGTGGGAGTTTACATTGACATAATTTCTCATCCACCACGCTCTGGGTGGAATGTACATATAATCACCAAAAACTGTTGCTGTGGTAGTCTCCATAGCGCCATACATATAATTCACCATAGGTGCTTGTCTATAGACAGCATAAGGATATCTGACACCGATTTCTTTCTCGAAAAAGTCTATCATATATTCAGAATAAAGGTATGAAGTCTCAAAATTCTCTTTGAGGTCAGGATAATACCATAATTCCATTGGTACACCGCTTGCTGATTGAGTAACTTTATAGTCCCATTTTCCTGCTCCGAAACACACAAGATAAATGACATGAGGTCTATCCATGTGATAATGCCATGTTTTGGTTCCATTGCCGTTATCCTTTTCTGAAACTCTGATGCCATTTGAAAATATTTTATAGTCTGAATCAAATGTAGTAATAATTTCGGTTGTCAATAAATCGTGCTTTTGATTGATAAACGGCATCCAACCTTGAGGGCTGTGGGCAAATATTTGTCTCCTGTGTGTGCCTGATTGGTCATTCCATCCCGAAAAATATAATCCTGATGTAGGGTTCCCCGTGAATTCTATATATAAATCATACTGCTGGTTGTGATTGAGTTTTTTCTTATTATATATAATAATATCGTTTCCTCTAATTTCCGAACTGCATTCGACACCATCTATTAAGACTTTATCAAATTTCATTTCGGGTGCATAGAGTGTAAGTGAATCAAATCCCTGCCTGAGAGTTCTGATTTTCATGTCTTGTTTACCTTTGATGATTTGTGTATATGGTTCAATATCCAGTTCAAGTTTGATGTGTATTACATCAACTTGCATTTCTACAGCTTGGATATTCGGATCATATAGAAGAGAGTTAATCTTATCTTGTGCTGAACTTATACTGGTAAACAGGACCATGATTGCCGTAATCAGCGTAAACTTTGATGTCATTATCATTTCAAAAGATGTTTATAAAATAGTGAAACATCATAAAACTAAGAAACTCAATTATTATTATAAAAAACTTTTTCATTCTTCTTTCTTGGAGTATAATGTAGGTTGAATATCCTTGTTTCTTAGCACATTTCGAAGAAACTTGCAATCTGTGTTATTTCTTGTTATTGAAGATTATGAATTTTATCATAATCAATCTCAATTACGGATAATTTTATCTTGTCATTTACGTTCAATCATAGTTTATATGTCGAAGTCAATCGGTTGTTTCTTAATAAATCCCGAATCAATTTTGTTATAATTATACATAAGTAATGATGAAAATCAGTAAAAAGCAGACTAGTACCATTATCGTAATCACTTACTTCGTAGCAGCATTTGTTTATGCGTATATTCGGTATGCAGTTTATGGTAACGCAGTTTTTGCAACAGATGCAAATTTTATAATCAACAAGGCATTTGCAGCGACAGCTGTATTGTCTGTATTCAGTGCATATATGATCTCGTCATTAGCAAAAACCGGAAACATTTTTGCACGTAAAAATTCTTCATATAAAAGATACTTTGGATTGTCCGGTTTCTATTTTATTTGTTTGCACGTTTTTTTTGGATTTAGAATAATAAAGCCGGAGCATCACCCTCAATTTTTTGGTACAAATGATGAATTGGCATTACGAGGAGAGATCATAATAATTATTGGAGTAATATCATTAATCTTGTTCATGTTTCCTGCCATCAGTTCAATGAAAGATGTCATGAAGAAATTAGGAAAGAGTAGATGGAGTGTGTTCCAACGAATTGGTTATTTTGCATTCCTAATGGTTATGATTCATGCAACAATGGTCGGATATCACTCATGGATTTCGCCAAGTACTTGGTATGGCGGAATGCCACCTATTACATTGATTTGTGCTACATTGATTTTCTTTGCCATTTCTTTCAGGCTTTATATTTTATTAAAATTCAGAAAGTAATTGAAAATACGAGAAATTATATGAAAAATTTTGTCATTCGATAATCTTGGTCAAATTGTATAAGCCATTGGTAACAAGTTCAAAATAAAAGGTTTTACCTAATTTTGCATAAGTCCAAATTTCATATTGTTTGCCATCTTCGAGTATTTTATCTATCTTGTCGGGCTTGCTGTAAAGGATATATATTTTACCTCTTTCCGTCTTAGCTCCATCTTTTTCTCTTAGTGTTTGAAAATTAAAGAAGGCATAATCCACGCGTTTGAAAAACTCTGTCATAGCCTCATTGTAGGGAGTACTCCGAGAAGGGTCTTTGGCTTTCCAATATTCCATAATTTTAGTTGCTTTGAATAAATCGTCACCGGTGTTCATTGATTCATATTCTTCATCAGTAAGAATCAAGTACATCAAATCTAATGCGTATTGGGGATTCCGAAGTGCAAGCGGCATATCTACCCAAACAACCTCAAAATTATACGAAACCGAGTCAGATAAACCATCAGGCTTAATTGTTAATGAATATGAGCCGGGTGACAACTGTTCCGAAGGCAGCTCAATAACCATAACTCCGGCGTTGACTTGTTCATCATTGCTTACTTGGAAATTGAAGTCGCTTTTAATGACCGAAATAACACCGTATTCCTCATCATGTTCAAATTTGATATAAGTATCGGCTGATGGAACTACACGTCCTGTTAGATTAATCGGTTGATTCCAAAATTTATCCTCTTGGCTAATATTCTTGACAATCGAATAGTTAAATACATCATATCTGTTGGAAAATGTAGCTGGAACGAGTATTTTGGCGTCTTTTGAAGTAAAATTTATCTTGTTGCTTAGTACGAAAGGTACTGTTTTATAATCCGGCATATTATCGGAAGCGTATGTTAAGACCGGTGATGCTATTGTATGCAATTTTGTAAAATCAAGACCGGACTTGATATTAAATTCATTGACCTCGGCAGGTTTTTTATATCTGTCAAGTAATTGAACAGTGCAAGAATAATCCGAAGCATATAATTTTGTTGTCATAAAACCTGTAAAATAGAGATCTTTCCTTTGGGTTTGTTCATAATCATCAGCCCAAACCGTATCTGTAAGCAAAGTTCTGTTTCGGATAATACCTGATTGGTCACGGAAGAATATTTCAATCAGCGGAATTGATTGGAATCTGCCGGGATTGTCAACAGTATTACTTTGTGTAAAGAGTAAAGTTTCGTAAGTCACCTTATACAAGACGGCAATTTGTACAGAATCGGATGAATTGTCCGGTAGAGTATGGGCTTCGGAAAACAACTTGATACCATAAGAATAATAAGTCGCTCTGTCAAATTTTTGTTGTTGTGCCTGTGCTAAGGACACAGATATCAAGAAAATAATAATTATCCACTTCACTTCTAATTACTCCAGTTCATCAAGAAATTGTTGTAAAATCATGAGAGCAGCATATTTATCAAGAGTTCCTTTTTTAGCTCTTTCCTTCTTTTTAATTCCATAATTAACCATGAAGGTTGCTGCATCCATAGACGAAAAGGATTCGTCAACATAATATATTTCACTATTGAGTTCATTTCTGATAGTATCACCGAATTTTTGAATTTTACCATGAAACTCTGTCTTTTGACCGTCGAAAGTGTCGGGCATACCTAATACTATTGCTCCAATCCTTTCAGCAGTGAGAATCCTACAAATTTCATCAATATAATTTTCTTTGTCTGTAAGGACTGTTTCAACAGGCTTGACAGAAATATGCAGTTCATCACAAACAGCAATTCCTATTCGTTTTGTACCGTAATCAATACCTGCAATTCTAACACCTTTCAACTTTTCTTTCAGTATATTCATGATTAAAATCAAACTCTTCTGTTTAATAACGTATTTGGTATATGAAATATTACCTGTGTTCCTTTATCTTTTTCAGATTCCACAGTTAAGTAACCTCCATGCAATTCCGCAACATGTTGCATAATCATGGTGCCAATTCCTGAACCGCCTGATTTGCTTGCAGTAGTAAAGTATGGAATCAACATTTTCTGTTTAGTATCATCATCCATTCCTTGACCTGAATCTTCAACTGATATTGAAACAAATTTCTTGTCGTGGACTGCTTTAAAAGTGATTGTACCCGGATTTCCCTTCATTGCTTTTATACCATTCTCAGCTGCATTTCTTAATGCTCTTATGAGTTTAGGTTTATCACACGCAATCAGTTGAGGCTTGACATCAATTATGAATTCTATATTCGGAAACATTAATTCATCAAATTCTTCCCTTACTTCGTGACATATATCGAATACATTGTGTGTTTCAAGAATGAGATTCTCATTTCTGCCAACCGTTACAATATCCCTGACACGTTGCATCAGTAGATTTACTTGATAAATAATTCTCTTCTGACGGGAAAAATTGTTTTCACTCAATTCAATGTCAAGGTGCTCTGCATTGAGCTTGATGGTTGATAAATTTGTCTGCATGTCATGAGCCAGTTGAGCCCAATTTGAAAGCCGTTTACGCTCTAACTGCTCTGTTATGTCAACGGCTGAAAGCACAACTCCCCTAAACATACCGGTCATATTCCTAAGAGGAATACTCTTACAGAACCATTCTGATTCATTGTTTTCTATGATGATGCTGATTTTTTGATTGATACCGTCTTTATTTTGTAAAGTCCTATCTATTAAATCAGCAAATGGTACTGCTGAATTATTCTTAGCGTAAAACCTGAAAAAATTTCCTATTGGAATATTTGCACTCATTCCAAGAAATTCTCTACCGGAATTATTTATGTTTATCAGTCTTCCGTTAGTATCAACAACAAACAATAACCCAATGTTTGGAAGAGCCAAGAGCTCATTGACAAGTCTTTTTTGATGTCTGTATAATTGTATCAGAATAATTAATATAATTGTGAGTATTATGGGTAAAAGGTATGCATTTATGTCGTAGTAAATCTTTTTTAAGAACCAATATTCATTTTCAACTACATTGAACGATACTAAATTTGATTTAGAATACAAAAAATATTGATTCCCATATTTTAATAAATCACTTAATTTGTCAATTTGTTTTTCAATCGGGAAAAATTTTGAAGCTAATATATTAAGATTACTATCGAAGCAAAGCATTGAATTTGAAAAAATACAGAAAATCAGTTCATCAATTTTTTTTAGAAGAATAGGATTCGTCATACTTCCGGATAGATGTGATTTAACAGGAAACAATTTTGGATTATCAGGAATAATTTCTGCTTTGCACAGATTGTACCCTTCAGAGCCGGTTTCAATATAGAAAAAATCGAACTTACCCGACTGAACAGATATATGAATATTATCAATTTCAGAGTCTATCCAAAATCCCGATTTTACTGAACCTTTATTTTTATCAATAAATTGCACCATTGTTTGGTTAAAAGTCTTATCATTGCTGGTCAAATGAATAAGTAATGCCGGAGTGTTGATGAACCGGTTGAATCCGAGATTAGTAATATTCAATTGATTCAATAATAATGAATTAACGTCAAAGAAGTTCATAATCAAATTTGGTCCCTGCTCTTCATAAGTAATATACTCACTCTTGGAGAATCCTGTAGAATTTTCTAATCTTAGCAGATTGCCGTCTGAATTGTTCAAGAAATTCAGATTTAAACCTGTATCCGCAACGACAACATTATAAATTTTTCCGTCAATTTTCATCAGAAATTCATCAGGTTCGACAAGTGATATAATACTACATTCATCAAAATTTATCGGAAGTTTAGAGCTTAAAACATGAGTCTTAAATTTTAATTCTCCAGACTCATTGATAATAGCCATGAAATAAGTATCATTCTCCTGTCCAAGAATTAGTAATTGAGTTTTATGTTTAGCATAAGCCAATACTTTCGAATCGTTTAGTACATATCCGTTTGTGCTGCCCGGATTACTTGATTTCGTTACGCTAATTTTTTCATAACCCTTTGCAAAATTATAAGATAGATTGTACACAATCAATTCATTACTTGAAGTATCTTCAATGATTATGGATTCTCCTTTGACCGACTCGGAAAATCCATTTATTATCAATGGATACGCGTCTTCCGAGCATATAGTATTTGTATGCGGCAGACAAATAAATATTATGAGAATCAAGTACTTATTCACTAAATTTCTCAATCAAACAAACACTATAAACAGCTATTCCTTCACTTCTGCCAACAAATCCCATTTTTTCATTTGTACCGGCTTTGATGTTTACACGCTCTTGTTCAATCATACATACCTCGGCTACATTTTTCTTAATCATGGGTTTATAAATCTTCAATTTCGGATATTCAAGTTGAATCAATATATCCAGATTAATAATTCTGAACCTGTGTAATCTTAATAAATCTACTGTGATTTTCAGGAGTTTCATGCTGTCAGCATTTTTATACTTATCATCAGTATCAGGAAAATGTTCACCGATATCGCCAAGTCCGGCAGCACCTAACAAGGCATCAATTAAGGAATGAGACAGTGCATCTCCGTCACTGTGTGCTATTGTTCCAAAGCTATCGGAGATTAGTACTCCGCCAAGTATCAGAGATTGACCGGATTCTAATCTGTGTACATCGTATCCGAAACCTACCATTATAATTCAAAATTTAAATTGATAAATAATTCATTACAAAACTACAAAATAATCATCATATAAGCATATTTCATTGATTATATGATGTAACTTCAATAAAAAAACCGATACTGAGTTTTCAGTATCGGTTTTTAAGTAGTGATTTACTTATGTTATCGTTGAATAATCACTTCACATGTATAATGTATATTTCCGCTCATTATCTTAACGAAGTAAACACCGTTACTCAGCGACTGACAATCAAGAGTAATCATTCCATCGCTGAATACTGCGCTGTAATCTTCGATATTACGACCAGCCATATCCATCATGGATAATACCAATCCATTCCCAATCAATTCCGGTATGAGTATCGTTATGTTGCCACTCGAAGGATTAGGGAAAATTTCTGAATTTTCTAGATTGACAATTTTTACTGATGTTTCAGGTTTGGTTGTGAATCTCCAAACCTGTGACCAAGATGTTAAACCGTCATTTGTTGTAGCTCTTATTCTCCAGAAATATGTCTTATCATGCTCTAATGCAGTACTCTTATAAACATTAGTTCCGATATCATCATTCGAATCAGACAATTCGATGAAGTCTTCATCTTGCGAAATGTTAATCTCATATTTCGTTGCTCCACCGACTGCTTGCCATTCAAAATTCACAGGTAAATCTACTTCTTCATCACCGTTTGAAGGTGCCAGAAGAATAGGAATATTGTTTCCTGTATTAAATTGCCATACATCAGACCAATCGCCGACACCTTCAGGAGTTACACCTCTGACACGCCAATAGTATATTGAAGCAGGGTTAAGTTCGTCGAATATGTGTGATATAGATGAAATAGTGTCCTGACTGAAGACCAAGTCATTGAAACTATCATCAGTAGCTATCTGGAGATGATAGGAAGCTGCACCATTAGTACTAAACCATAAGAAATTAACTTCAATCGGGTGATTTTCAGATTTATCATTCGGGAATCTCAGCGTTATTTTATCTACTTTTGTTTTGAACTCATAACTTTCTGACCAAATTCCAGTATTTTCTTCAGAGATTACACGCATTCGCCAGAAATAATCTCTGTAAGGTGATAAATTCGAAGCTGTATAGGTCAATTCATCATTGATAGTTTCAAAAATAACATTCGAACCGAAATCAACATCTTCTGCCACTTCAAACTCATAAATATTCTGACTTTCATGTTGTTCCCATCCGAAATCAGTCATAATCTTGACATTCACAGATTCATCAGCCGGAGTCAAAAGTACAACGGGTGAATATCCTGTTCGGAATTTGAAAATATGAGACCATTCACTAATCAAATCATCAATACGAGATCTTACCCGCCAATAATAAGTCTTGTCGTATTCGAGATTTGTTGAATATATGGACAAAGCTTTTACATTGCTTGTATCAAATACTGTTGATTCAAAACTTTCATCTTCGGCTATTTGAATATCATAAACATCAATTTCAATAGCTTGAGACCAGACAAATTCAACATTCACATTGATTCCTTTTGAGTCATCTGCAGGAGACAGCAAGTTTGGAGGACCAAAAATAGTAACAAACGAACGTACTTCAGACCAATCAGAACTCGATTTTTCGTTCGAGGCTTTAACCCGCCAGAAATATTCAGTTCTGCCTTCAAGCAAGTTGGAGTAAGAGATAGTATCACTTGAGCTCCATTCGTATGTAAGCGTATCAAAAGATGCTGATTTTGATATTTGAATAGTAAATGTATCAGCACCGTCCAAACTATGCCAGATCAAAGGTGCATAAACAGGTATATTTTCGCTTAGATTTTCAGGTGAAATCAATATTGGTTTAGCGAGTTTGGAAGTAAAGCTGCGAACCTCGCTCCAAGGGCTTACGGCTTCATGATTTTTTGAACGAACTCGCCAATAATAAGTATGATTCGGATATAATGCATTTAACAACCTGTGAGTTGTATCAAGTTGAGTTGCACTTTCCCAGATATAAGAAAAGTCCTGATTGTAAGATATCTCAATCTGATACAGTTCAGCTCTTGGGTCAGAAGTCCATACGAATTCTGCATCAACATCAATATCATTAACATCATTTTCTAAACTTATTAGTTTTGGAGTGCTTAGATTCTGAGCAGAAATTGCCCTGTAAATCCTACCTGATACCGTTGCCATATACAAATCATTTTTGTTATTAACACTGAACGAAGTTACACTTTCACCATGAAAATGATTATTTATGTTTATAAAAGATTCACCCTTATCCAATGACATATAAGTGGCTTCATAAGTAGCATAAGCAGCATCTAATTGTATGTTTACACCTGAACAAAAGATTCTATCATCAAGGCTGGTATAAATTGTTTCTATATTTGTTGCAGGGTAATGCCCCATTCTGACAAAAGTAGTGGGTGTAGTGGAACGGTAAATACCTGAACCGCGTGTACCAACTATTACAGTATTATCTCTTAAGAAACCAATGCTGGTAACATCAAAGGGAAATGACGATGTTGGTATCCAGTGAGAGCCGTCATTTGTTGAATAATAAATTATTGGACCTGCTGCAAGATAAACCACGCCATTATAATTTACACCGATATCATGTGGCGGGCTTGATTTGGCATCGAATAGAATTCCTGATTCTTCCCACGAGGTGCCGTCTCTTGTAAACCAAACTTTTCGTACATCTATAACAGGTTGTTCAGGTTCCATTTTTAAATATCGAGTAGCAATAAACTTTGTACCACTCGCTGCAATTTCTACATCAAGAACCATTGTATCCCTACATTTCAATAAATTCCAATCGGACATTGTAGGATCAGAAGCATAAAGTCCACTTTCTGTAGCAGCAAAGAAATATCCGTTTGAATCACGAGCTATTTTGTTGATTTGAGCGGGTACGGTACTTAAAATAGTCCAGGTTGCACCGTCATCTGTTGTCTTCTTGATTGTTTTATTATGATATGAGATAATTTCTTTTTCATTCAATGACAATATTTTATGAGGATAAGTCAAATCCTCGAACAATTGAAGATTTTGAGACATTTTCCAGACATCACCTAAATCATTGGAAGCATAAAATAAGGCATTGGGTATGAATGCAAACATACTGTCGTCAGCTCTGAATATGGAGTTTACACCCTTACCGCGAACACTTGATGGCACCCATGTATAATCTTCTTGCTTATCTTCAGCATATATACCTCCGTATCGTGTTCCGAATACAGGATCCATGGTCTTATTGAACGTGATATTTACTGCATTCAGGTCGGGGAGAGGTACCGGATTAACTTTCAAGGGACGTGTCATGAAAGTATCAAGCTCTGCCCAAGCTATACCGTCATTAACAGATACATATACGCCCCTGCCGTTAGTTGCGGCATATAGGTAGCCTCTTGGTGATATTTTAATTTGATTAATAAATAGAGTGTCAAGTCCTGAGTTTTGAACTTTCCAGGTCTTTGCGGTATCTCTGGATTGAAAAATTCCGCCACCGTATGTTCCGGCAAGAATCCAACCATTATCGGCTATTTCAATGGTTGTAACATCTTGATAGAGAAGTCCTGTATTGGATTCAGTCCAACTATCTCCCTTATCGTTTGATATGAAAACACCGCTACCGTATGTTCCAATCATAATCATACCTGTTGGGTAATGTTTTATGCTTCGAACATTGAGATTTGTAAGACCCGTATTGCATTCTACCCAATTGACATTTGTTATGGAAGATGTCTTAAAAGCCCCGCCACCCATTGTTGACAACATTATTTCATTATTAGAAATAAATTCAAGATGTGTTACATTCAGATTAGTCAATCCTGTACTCACGGGATTCCAGACTGTTCTATCGGAGTTTGCCTTATAGATACCTGAACCCCAAACAGAAATGAAAATATCTCCGTTATTACTTACTGCTGTTGATGTGACATAGCTTGTCGGCGAACTCGGCAATGCTCCAAATAAGTCCTGGCTTTCGGCTTTGTTATCAATGATTGCTATTCCAAGAATAGCAATAAATATAAACTTGAACCACACATTCAAGAAATTCGTAATAAGATTCATGTATTTATCCAAAATGTTAATAAGATATTGAACATAATATTATAAAGAATAAAACCTTTTATCAATAAAAGTTACAAAATTTACTGTAAGTCAATGAAACTTGTCTATTAATCACTGATAAAAAACGGTGTAACTTGTAAAGAGAAATAAGAATTATTCAGACTTTTCATGTTTTACCGGCACAGAAAAAGCGAAAGTTGAACCTTTCCCGATAATACTTTTTACCCATACTTTGCCATGATGTGCATCAATCAACTTTTTAACAATCCATAGTCCAAGTCCGGTTGAGGCTTCACCATTAGTCGGCTTAGCACTGAGTCGTGCTCCTCGTTGGAAAGCATGTTTCAAATCTTCTTCAGTTAGTCCTAATCCATTGTCGTTGATTTCTACAACTATTTTATCTGATTCTTTGTAAGATTTAATCCTTATTGTTCCACCTTGTGGGGTAAATTTTACAGCATTGGAAATCAAATTGTCAAGTACTTCATCAATCCGCTGCGGGTCAATTTCCGGTAACGGTAAATCTGAACCGAGTTCTTGGTGGAAATTTATTGATTTGTTTTTTGCTGCTAATTGATTTCTATGGAATACATCGTCAACTAAGATGTTAATGTCACAAGCTTCAATATTTAAATTCATTTTATTGGTCTCAAGTGCTAATATTCTTGACACTTCTTGGGACAAAGCGACAATTTTGATTGTTGTATTCGCAATATCATTAATTATTTCTTGTTGCTCTGAAGTTGACAAATCATAAGAAGTCAATAATTCTACTAAACTTTTTATGAGTGCAGCAGGATTTTTGATGTCATGTATTATGACTGCAAAGAGTTCGTCCTTTTGTTTTTGCAGTTCTTCAAGCTCGTCTTTATAAAGTGACAATTTTGTTAAATTGCTTTGAAGTTCTTTATTCTGTGAGCTGAGATTAGAACTTCGGACATTCATGGCGTCAATTTGCCCACGCAATGATGCAATTTCAGCACGTAACCTGCTGTTTTCTATTTGTAAATTTTCGAAGTCCTGTTTGCTTACCATGTCCGCTATCAAATCTAATGCAGAGTCTTTACTTCTATCTTCCAAAGGTGGTGTCAGTTCGGTTTTCTTCTTATTTTTCAACATGATAACAACGACAATTAAAAGTGTGGCTATTATCACAAGCAAGACATAAAGGAGTACATCAGACTGTGCTTCTTGTTTGATGTTTTTCGAGTTATCATTCGATGAATTATTAATTACATCAAGAAGTGCTTCAAGTTTTTGGTTAAGAGAGTCTTTTGTTTGTATTAGCGTATATTTTTCATTATCAATTTCAATTCTTAATTCTACTGGCTTCGCATTCCACTTTCTTTGTAAATCAAAGGCAGAAATATTGAGCAAATAATCATCATTGTTCAGATTCTTAAATATCGCACGGGTCACTCCTACGGTTTTCACTGAAGAATCTTTTCCGTTTCTGAAAATTGTTTTGAAGAGAAAGGCAGATTTATCCAAATCGCTTGGGGCTTTCAGTTTAAAGTTTATTGTGATTGAATCCTTGTCAGATGCCAAAATTTTAAATGTATTTTCCGGTAATATCTTATCATTGACATAAACACTTTCGATGATGACTTCACGAATACTGTCAATATTCTTTGACAAAGTGTTTTCTACATTAAATGTCATTAAAACGGTGACAATTATAATATTCAATATCAAATACAGTTTCATTCTTACACTGTTATTAAGAAATTAAAAAAAAGAAATGTAAAAATACTTATTCAAATATCGTAAAATTTTGGAAATAAATTGATATATTTTTTTATTTATTAGTTGAAAATCCAAAATTGCGAGATTTTTAAACTCTAACCAATGCGAAACTGAAGTATCAGAAAATAATAATAAATAACTAATATTCAATATATTTTCAAACGAATATTTGACATATAATAAATTTTTTTTGCATTGATTTCGTTTTTCTATGATATATAAAAACAAAAGAATTGAAAATCATGATAAAAATTGGTCTCTTTCCGTTGAATATGGTAATGTTTCCGGAATCATCATATCCTCTCCATATCTTCGAAGAAAGATATAAGGCTCTAATACAAGAATGCTATTCAAACGGAATGGAATTCGGTATAAACCTGATAAGTAGTAACGGTATCAATCAGATTGGATGCAGTGTGATGGTTAAAGAAATTATCAAGAAATATTCGGATGGCAAACTCGATATTGTAATTCAGGGATTATCGAGATTTAGAATCAATAAGCTAATTGAAGGCGATAAACCGTATTTTACGGCAGAAGTTGAT
>JBAYPL010000013.1:0-20676 GCA_041677745.1 Kapaibacterium sp. (SeqCode) | reverse complement strand
TTATTGCAGTTTAAATTTAGATAATAAAGGTAGTGTGTTTTAAAAGGAATTATTGGATAGTAAGCCGTAATGTGACATATCTTTCTTGCTTTCTTATCTTACTTACATCTTTACAATATTCATCGTGTATTGTATGATATTAGATTACAGACAGTTGTTTCAAATTCATAATGAATCTTAATGGTAAATCCATTGATTTGCTAATTCCTATTCTCGGAGTAGTTGACAAAGGGGGTTTATTGATTGATTGGAAATCGCTAAGAAAAATATCATTTGACAACAAGGAGGACTTATTATTATTGAGATTGATAGCTAATGCTTTGCTGATGTTTCCGGGTCCTGACAACAACTTAGAAACATCCTCTGTGCCTCTGTTCAATTTCATTAAATCTATACCATAGAGAGGAAGCATACTTCTGATTAGTACTGCTTCACCAATCCCTACTGAATTACTTACTACATTTATGCAATGATGAATCCCGTAAATTTTATAAACATACAGAGTAGAAGCCCGCATGAACATAGCAGAGTTCCTCTTGCTTTCACCTGATGCAGAATGACTTGCATAATCATCTTTGGAGAGATATGCTTCAGTTTCAGATATAATTCCGGATAATGTATTGCCGTTAATCACCCTTACAAAGACCTTACCAAGCAAAGATTTTGCTAAACTGACAGTATCTTTTTCGTAAAATTCTTTGCTGATTTTATATTCCAAAAATTTAGCTGATATCCTGTCATTATCATTGATTAACATTTCTAATAAAGCATTTATAAAAAAAACGAAAATAAATATACGAAAAAATCAGTATTTTTGTAGAATAATTTTTCTGTTAAATCTGATTAAATATGTCAATAAAAAATATAATCGCTGATTCGGACTCATTCTTTTCACTTCCGGTGAAATATGTCTTTTACAAATATTTCAATAAATATTATAAGGTAAACGATATAATAGAAGCTGCTGAAATTGATTCTGAAGGAGACCTTTTGATTGAATTGAAAAGCGGTTTGAAAATCAGTTCCCCTCCATCCAAATACGAGGCTGACCATAATTTTACCGAAAGATACAAGTACGGTGACAAATCAAAAATGGATAAAATTATTGATGTTGAACGCTTTTTCTTCTTATATGAAGTATTATCGGAATTATATATAAATAATGAGTATTTTGTTCATTACGACTTACAGAAAGGAGATGTCGTAATTGATGCCGGTGCTAATATCGGAGGTTTTACTCTACAAGCATCAAGAAAAGTTGGAGACAGTGGCAGAATCTACGCTATTGAACCTAATGAAGACAACAGAAGAACACTCCAAAAAAACTTGAAGCTCAACAATATTAACAATTGTATCATACTGACAGAAGCATTATGGTCGGAGAAATGTACTAAAAAGTTTTTTATCAGTCACAGACCAGGGGAACATACTCTCATAAACTACGACGGTGATTCACATTTTCATAAGCAAGGTGAAATAACCATAAACTGCGAGAAATTGGACGATTTACTCATAAAATATAATATTGAAAATATTAAGTACCTCAAAATGGATATTGAAGGAGCCGAAATTGAAGCAATCAAAGGTGCCGGTAACCTTCTGGAAACCCAATCCCCATATCTTCATATCGAAGCTTTACACGAAGTCAACGGCAAACCTGCCTATCTCGAAGTCATCAAATCCATCGAGCGCCACGGCTACAAGCTGAAGAAGGAGGTGGACAATTATCGTGGTACAATTTCAGCAGTCAAATAAAGAATAAAATATTTTGATAATTCAAATTCTTTAACTATATTTGAAATGATGAGCTAAAGCCAAGTCAATGACTTTGAGTTTACATGAATAGTTGTTGATTAATCGAAAATTGCAATATAATATGTTGCTTTTATAGATTATTTGAATTCATTGGGAGCAAATTATGAAGAAGTTATATTTGATAATCGGAATTTTTCTAATACTAAATATTGACAGTTATGGACAAGGGGAGACATATAACTGGCATTTTGGGTTTCACAGTTCATTGACATTTGACACACCATCATTAGAACCACTATTTGTTCCCGGGTCTGCTATGGATACTTGGGAGGGTTGTGCAAGCATTTCGGATAAAGATGGTAAGTTACTATTTTATGCAAGCGGCAATAAAATATGGGATATGAATAACAATATTATGCTTAATGGTGATGGTATTTTAGGTAATAGTTCAGCAACACAATCTTGCATAATAATCCCTTCACCATCAAATTCAAATCAATACTATGTATTCACTGTTGACGCAGTTGAAAGTCAACAAAACGGATTTAGATATTCAATAGTAGATATGTCATATAATTTAGGTTTAGGTGAAGTAATAAGTAAGAATATCCTTATAAATTCTTCACCGATTGAGAGATTGACAGCTATCCAGCATTCAGACAAATCATCATACTGGATAATTGTACATATCTGGCAAAATAACGAGTATTTAGCGTATTTACTTAATAAAGATGGAATATCGTCCGAACCGGTGAGAAGCTATGGATTAAACATAAGCCCTAGAGCGACAGGCTCGGTAATCAAACCAACATTAGACGGTAAACTTATAGCATCGGCACACTCATTTGCCAAGGTAATCGAAATATTTGACTTTGATAATTCAACAGGAAGAATGGCTCTAAAGCACAATTTGGAGCATCCTTTTTTTGAATGGCCTTATGGTGTTGAATTTTCACCAAACAATCAATACCTTTATGCATCATTGTTCCTGCCTTGTCGTTTGATTCAACTTGATATAACAAAGACAAATGCCCAAGAGATTCTGTCTTCATTGATTGTACTCGGAACTAATTTGAATCAAACTTTTTTCTATGGTTCATTACAACTTGGACCGAATAGTAAAATTTATGTTGCTCAAGATGGCTTTGATTATTTGGGTGTGATCAATGAGCCAAATAAATCAGGCTTGGAATGTGATTTTGTTCAAAATGGAGTCCATCTTACTTCCACTGGTAAATCGAGATTGGGATTACCTACCTTCATACAGCAACTTGTTATTCCTGACCCTGTATGTATTCCAAAGGGAGAAGAACTAATTACCAATGGAAATTTTGACGATATAAGATATGTATTTGAGACGACATTAAATATCTTAGACAGTTCAGAACCCGATAGTTTAATAAAAAGCGGGACATGTATTATTAATGATATAAATCCTTTAATTATCAACGATGATTGTCCTCTGTTTAATTCCGGTAATAATTATTTAATGATTCATACAAATGCAAGAAAACATGAATTATTTTCATATCGTGTACCTGTTGAAAAGAATGAAAATTATGCACTAAATTTCGATTTAATTAATCTGGAAAAAACATTTATAAGTAACATCTCAATTGAAATCAATGATGTTGTTATAGCATCAAATTTAATTCATTATAAAGGTTATTGTAAAAGTAAATCATTCTCATTTCAGTGGAACACGGGCTCATCAGATACAGCTGTAATCAAATTCATACATAACAATAATGTATCAGCTGCCTATGCTTTTGATAATATAAGTTTTAGATCTTGTGCATGCTCAAAAACAATTTCCTTGTATGAAGAATTAGAAATTTGTTATGGTTCTCAAATCAAATTCGATAAAATTGACAGCAAATACAAATGTCATTGGACTCCCGTTAACGGAATCAACGACAGATTTGCACCAAATCCCATATTTAATCCGACACAAACCACCGTTTATTATGTCCAGATGAACGATATAGAAACCGGTTGTTCATATCTTGATTCCATTAAAATAATCGTAAATGATGTCATTACTTTTGAAATTCAAGCACCAGATTTTATCTGCCCTGGTGATTCAATAATGTTAAATATTCCTGAAGATGGTTTTCATGATTTCCTATGGAATACGGGTGAAATAGTTAACTCCATTATGGTATTTAAACCCGGAACATATATCGTTACATTTAGAGATTTGCAAGGCTGCAGTTATAAAGCAAAAAAGAATATTGACTTAGGACAAGTTGAAGATGTAATTTTTGAAAGTCCAAGTGAAGTTTGCCTAAACCAACAATTCAAACTAAAGGTAAAGAATGATGCATCCGAGTACATTTGGTCAGATGGACAAAATTCAAAAGAAGCCGTTTTTAACGGACCCGGGATATATTATGTTTCTTTAAGATTCAATAACGGTTGTACTGTATCTGATTCTATAACAATTAGGCAAAAAGAACCAGCAGATTTGCAAATTTACGGACAGGCTAATATTTGCAAAGGAAGTTCAACTGAGCTAAGTATTGAAGGAAATTACGAAAATATACTGTGGAGTAATGGTGGTGAAGACAAAACAATCATAATTGATCAACCGGGTACTTACACAGTTACCGCTCTTGACAAGGATGGTTGCCAATACAACGGTATAATCATAGTAGAACTTATTGAAGAAATTTTATCTGAATTACCAATTGATTTCGGAGAATTTTGTATTGGTGAAAGCTTGGTTATCAATAAAGTTTTTGATATTTCTAATATCAGAAGTACAGTTGTTCAAAACATAACAACTACCGGAAATTCCGACGTATTTAGAATTACTTATCGTGATACTTTCCCTTCACAACTTGATTCAGGTGAAGTATTATCGTTCACGATGTATCTGAAAATCAACAAATATATTCCAAATTTTTATGATACTATTTTAGTTGAAATCAATCATCCATGTAAAACAACCTATAGAATTCCAGTAACAGCCATAATCAAACAGTCCAACTCTAAAGTATGGGTTTCAGATACAACTTTGGAAGTTGGAAATGAAGTATGTTTACCAATATATGCTCAAATTGAGTGCGACAGATTAGTTCAAAGTAATTTAAAATATGATTTAAATATCAAATTAAAGAAAAGTCTGTTTAAGCCGAATATTGTACAACATGGTGACATGACGGTTACTGATGACGAATACTTTTATTATGTCCATATCAAATCTGAAGCAGATGTTTATTCAAAACCGACAATAATTAATTATCTTTGCGGTTTAACGTTACTTCCAGATTCAGTCAAGAACAATATTGATATTTATAGTTTCAATTGGCTATTTACAGATTTACCTGTTTCCACACAAAACAGTACAATCACCCTAGAACAATGTCAAATAGGTCTGAGACAAATCCAGCTTATTAAGGTAACTGGTTTTAAAATTCAGCCAAACACTGGAAGTGGAGTTTTTGAAATTGAGGTTACTAGTTCCGAATTAGGACTACACCATATTTATATACAAAATATTGCAGGTGTTCGTGTTCTTGAATCAACCTGGATTAGAAACTCTCGCGAAAACAGCGAAATTATAACTAAGTCATTTGACCTCAATGTTTTACCAAGTGGCGTATATACAGTAATACTCAAAACACCGTGGAGTATTAAAACAGATAAATTATTAATTATCAAATAACCCTCACATTCACAAAGAGGTAAGAGTTTGAAAATTTGCTAAGTGAATTTAATAAAAAACAGCCCTGACAATGAATTATCTGGGCTGCTTTTTTTAGAGAGGGAGGAATGAACTATTGTTTGATGATTTTCTTTACTATGATGTCGTTACCCGAATCAATAAGTAACATATAAACACCACTTGCAAATCCACTCATATCGAGACTTAATTCTAAGTCAAAATCACAAGTATGCTGGCTTGCAATCAGTTCATTACCGAGTAAATCCATTACTTTGACGGTAACATTATTTTGTGGTTCAGAAAATGCAGCGAATAATTCAACATTGCTTTCAACCGGATTTGGATATGATAGCATGTATGATGAATTATTCATTCCTGCAATGATAATATCAGCATCTTTACGCGGAGAAACCCAAACTGTCACTCTCTTCACTTTGCTTACACAACTTGTTTCATCAGAAGCTGTAACAGTATATTGGTTGGCTCCAACCGGCGGAATATGATTCACCGGATCGTTGATTAAAGTGCCATCTTTTCTATACCACTCTATTGTGTATGGAGGTACACCGCCTGAAACAGTAATTATGCTGTTCAGATTTAGAGCAGTATTCTTCGGTGAATGCTGATACAACACAGGTCCATCAACTGTAGCCGGTGGATTAACAAAGACAGTCAACGAGCCGTTAACCATTTCACCGGTGACATTGTCAAATACTGTTATAGAGAAAATTGTAGTAAAGTTTACTTGTGCAAAAGGATTCTGAATGTTCGGGTCACTCACGAGATTAGCCGGATGCCAAAATATAGAGTAGTCTCCCGAACCACCTTCAATCAGGTTTTCACTGCCCAGAACAAACATAACTTCACGACATACAGATTGATCTTGGATGTTCAATTTTAAAGCTCCGGTATTAATGATGGTAAGCTTTCTTGCTGGTGAGAAATTGCAATAGTCGTTACCATCAAACATTCTGACTCTCCACCAGTAATCCCCAACCATGTAATTTTCAGATGAATGTGTGTAAGTAGTTTCACTGACTGACGTTGTAAACATGATATCAGTAAATGCTTGATCATTACTAATTTCAATTTGATAGCTCACAGCTCCTTCAGCCGGTAGCCAAGAATAGTCAATGCTGACAGGCTCGGCAAAAGGTAACTGTTCATTATTTTCAGGTGTGGACAGTATAACTACAGGACATAATGACTCAACTACTGACTGAGCTTCATTGCTGAATCCACTGTAATTAGGTCTTGTATCGAAAGCTTTGAGGGCGAACCAGTAAACATTACTTAAATCTAAACCTGTTAATGTAAATGTCGTTACATTTCCAACATTAATCGGTGAAGGTCCTTCGTTAGCGTCATTTCCGGTATAAGGAGCACCTGAACCATCTGAATCATAGTATAATTCATATCCGAATAAATCTTCTTCGGTATTAGCATTCCATTGTAAGACGACTGTACCGTTCGAGGAAGATACAACTTCCAAACCTGTCGGAGCAGCGGGAGCTGTGATGTCAGGTACGTTAATTTGCCTTGAAACATCTTTAGCATCTGCGTTTGTAGCATCGAAATTCATGGAATATTTCAAAAATCCTGAACTTTGTTCATTTGCTTTAACTTTCCAAATTACCGTTGCTGATTGTCTCCCCGGTATATCTCCTATATTCTGCAAAGCAGGTTCACTTGATTGGTCAAGTTCAAGACCTACCGGTAATTCAAGTAATTCTGCAGTAACCGAAGTTGCTGCTACAGTACCGTTGTTGAAAATCACAGCTTCCACAGTAAATGGATTAGGAGCTAATTCGCCACCGGATATGTCAAGAGTGAATGGAGCGTTTATTTGAATAGAAAGTGGAGGAAGCAAATCTTGATTTTCCAATAATGCTTTGCTTGCTGTATTGTTTGATTCGTTTGATTCTATAATCATGCTGTTAGGGTCTATCCTAACAAAAATATATTGCCCTTCTGCATCTTGAGGAACAGTCCAGTTTACAGAGACTTGAGCAGAAGTATTAGCGGCTAAGTTCGCTATGGATTGGTCGTTACCAATCTGGATACCGCCCATGTCTGGATTGCCGAGATAAAATCTAACCAGCACATTTTCTGCATCTAACTGTGAATTATTATTCACATTACAGTTTAGTACAACGGCTTGACCTTGAACTACCGGGTCAGGATTGAATGTTATATCTGATGATGATACAGACAAATCAGTAAGACTTGTTGAGTAGTTGAGTGGCATGAAATCAGCACCCGCTGATCCTCCGAAGCTTGTTACAACACTTACGTTCTTACTGCTTTCCACTTTATAGACTGCATGTACCGAATTAAATGAATAACCTTCTCCTTCGTTCAGCACATCATCAAAAATTACCTGCTCATTATCTGTTCTGGTAATCTTTACATTATTATCAGATTCATAAGAGAACACATCGAATCTGTTTTGTACGGTCGGTACGTAGAACAAAGTGCCTATACCAAATCCGCCCTTGTCTATATGGCGAGTCAGATAGTAATAATTTCCTGTGTATCCTGCATATGGATGATTACCAACAGTAACATTCTTGTCAGAAATCACAGAGAAAAATCTTTGTGAAGTATTTTGGATTGCATGAACTTCTCCTTCATCAAGTACACCTTCCCAAATTATTTCGTCCGTCTGAAGATTGCGCACCACTACATTCGTGTTGTCGTTATATCCGGTAACTATAATTCCGTTAGTCCAACCGCCGACATCTCCTGAATAGCTATAAAACTTAGTTCCTGAAAATGAACCGTTATTAGATGGGACCATATAGCCTTGATCATTGTAAGAAAGAGCAGCAACCGGCTTATTGGCAGTAACACTCATAAACACGTTTCTTCCGCTGTATTCGTACCATTCTCCTTCATTTAGGATTCCTGCCGATATGACAACATCAGTTGTTAAATTTTTTAAAGTATATTCTGTGTTGTCTTCATAAGCAAATATCAGGAACTTATCTGTTGAATACGCACTCGGCATATATGTATTCAGTTTCGTTGACAATCCGTATCCGTTCTCATTGACGGCACTGAAGCCAAGGACATAGGTAGATACCGGGTCGCCAACTAATACGGAATATGATTTGTTGCCTACAATCTTATAAATGCCTTGTGATAAGGTATTTACTTTGTACTTATCCAAACCTAATATGTACTCGGTAACAAGTTGTCCATTTGCATTGTAAATTTCTATTTCTGTATTGTCAAAGTAGGAAAACACAACGATATCACTGAATGTGAATACTGTTGTGGCGTAGGGGTTCACCGATTGTAGTTGTTCTCCGGAATTTGATTTTGATTTATAGCCGGGTATTTCATACTTTCCGATTGGAAAAGCCTCTTTCGGCTCAACAGTTCCGGGAGCTCTACCAAATTCTTCACCTAATGTGTTTAAACTTGTTGACAGCATAATTAATGCCATCCAAATCAAAAAGAATAAACCTCTCATGATACTCTCACAATTAATAATACAAACGATTTTGTAAAAGTACATAAATTTCAGGTAAATTCACCCATTGTTCATACCTGTTAGTATATCATTAAATTACTTAGAAGAAATCATATTTCATGTTAAACTAAGATTAATTAAAGAATTAGAGAAGATTAAATTTAATTGAAATATTTTATATAATGATTACATTCGTACCCATTTTTCCAATTTCAATATATTAATTGAGGTACATTATATCTGAATCTTCCGGCCTTGAATACAATATCAACAATTTAAATTTATTGTCGAACAATATGAATCAAACTTTGAATTTACTCAGAAGGATAAATTATTTTATTAACAGCATCAGAATATTCAATATTTTCATAAATTAATTTTACTTAACATTAGGCACCGGTATTGATTCGATTTTTACGAATATATGTCCAATGACTGCATCTGCGGTTTTGGCATCTTGGATTTTTTGAATTGCTTCCAAATCTAACTTGTAATTCGCATTCAACAGCCTTAATCCTGATATAGTAATAATAGTTCTCGATAAAACCATACCGGGTTCGAGCACGTAAGGATTGACGACTGCTTCGCTAGCACGCTTTTGCGGAGTTGACATTGTGTTGAGATATGCAAGGTATTGGTCGTAAAATGCAAGCACTCTGAAATCATAAACTCTATTGATTTCATTCCAAAGCATGGGAATTATTCTGTCGAGGTGCTTGGGATGGTGTGACCTATAATATTCAAAATCACTTGCAACTCTAATTATTCTGGAGCCAAGCGGTATAGCCCAATTTTTTATTTTGTTAGGAATTCCTGAACCATCGAAATTTTCATAGACACTGTTTAGAATTTTTTTTGTAATTTCATACCCTTTCAGGTCTCCCAACATCTTTTCGACGAATTTATTATAATCATACATATTCGTATTTGAAACAATACCGTTAACCATTACCGGTAAGTTATGGAATTTGTCCTTGAACATGGCATACGGCAGATAACAAAGTTCTGCAGCCTGCTCAATTTCCTTTTGTTCTTGCTGGTCATTTGTCAACTGCCCGGCAATAAACTTAGAGGCAGCTACAATTCTGCCGATTGCTTCTTTTTTATCGGGTATCCTCTCGAATTGTATAAATTTTAATAGATTACGAAGTTTTTCTCTTTGTGGTTCAATATCATTTTTTAAACATGATAGTTCCTCCTCGAGTCGGGCGACCTTATCTTGCATGCTAAGAATTTTGGATGTATTCTTTAAAGTCAGTAGAATTACGTCAATTGACAGTGGTTTATTTATGAAATTGTCAACTCCTGCTTGTACAGCTTTGATAAGCAACTCTCTGTCATTAGAACTACTCATCATTATGTAGTTATAGTCCTTAAACCGTTCGTCTGATTTAACTTTTTTTAAAAGCTGTAAACCATTTATACTTGACAAATTATATTCACATAACAATACAACTTCAAGTGTCTCCTTCTCTAAGCTTTTCCACGCATTAAATCCATCGCTGAATTTCTTCACATACATATTTGGGAACAACTTACTGATGAGCTTTTGTAAAGTATCCGAAGAGTTTTCGTCCTCATCAATGATATAAAAAATTATCCTTTTATCACTCATAAAAATTATTTCCAACAAGTAAAAAGTCCGGTTCTAATAAAGTTTATCTTATCAAATATCTTTTTGTTCCGCAAAATAGGAGGCTGTATATTTGCTGAATTTAACACTATCTTTCAATCAATTAATTCTGTAATAATCATACAAATTAATAAATCTATAATTACAAAATTACAAAGATAATACGAATATTCATCTACTTTTTTGAATAGAAACATTTTTTTAAATATTAAAAATCAAGACCTAAAGAAAATACATAATAGGGTTCAGACCATCTGTCAATTTCATTCCTCCAAGCAATATCGAGCTTCCAAGGAATGCCGAGCAAGAAAGCACGAATACCGAATCCACTGCTCATCAACAAATTTCCCGGGACTTTTTCACCGTTATCCAAAGTATTGGAATATACAACTTCATCATACCATGCAGAACCCACATCCATGAATACAGCTCCGTTAATTCCCTGTATCAGAATAGGCAATGGACCGGCAACAAGTGCTGTCAAGAGAGGAAAACGAAATTCAGCATTTGCAATGAAATACTTGTCACCAACTACCTCACTGACAGCCCAACCTCTCATCGGCATTTCAAAAGCCATGAATGCAAAATCTTCGGGTGAGTCAAAAGGTAAAATTCCGCCGCTGAACCTTCTGTTCAACCAGTTGTCTGTACCACCCATAAAGAAATTCTGAGCATTAGGTCCGAGACTCGCACCAGCAGCACCACGAAGAGCAAATCCGAAATACATTCCAATAGGTATATAAGTTCTGTAATCTCCTCTAAAAGTAGCAAAACCTGAACCTGATTCACCGAATTTTGGTGAACCGCTTATATCAAGATAATATCTTGAGCCGTCTCTAGGTCCGTAATATCCCCATAATGTATTGTCATGGACATATCTTAAACGAGGAACAATCAAATATTTGTCTATTGCTGATATTGCGGGATTATCTACATTTTCTTTAGAAAGATACATAAAATTTGCACCGAATTCGATACGGTCAAATAAACTTAATGGATATGATGCTGTTACACCGGTACCAAAATTTCGAAAACGGTAATAACTTCTGTCGGCACCAAATACAAATGCTGAAGTATGATATAGATTGAAACTGTAATCAATTACCTTCGGCAGATAATTATATGTAAGGAAAAATTGGCTGTTACGTAAGTCAAGCAACAGGTTAGCACCGAAATAAATTTGATGATCACCGAGTACATCGCTGAATAACATTTGTGTAATTGCTTGTACACCAAAGAAAGTATTATAACCTGGGTTTCCTAAGATTAAATCAGGTGAAAATTTGACTTTATATTCTTGCTCTTCATATTCGGATTCAATCGTATCACGTTGAGATTGTTCTTCAAAATTTCCGTTAATCAAGGATTTTTGAACATCTGCATTAGGAGATACCAATTGTTGTGATTCAAAACTCAGCTCGAAGTCTCCGTAGCCTTTCAGCTCTGTTCCTTCCGATGATTTATCCGTATCTTCTGCAATAGATTCAATAATTTTTCTCTGCTCTATTTGTGATTTCCTGAACTTGGTAAGCGGCAACTCATCCATTCCTAATTTTATTTCAAGTGGATACTTCATCATATAAATATCATAACCGCCCTTTATTTGGGTTGTAAATAAGAGCTTTGCAGCATCATTTGAAATTGCAATCTGAGTGATTCCTGTTAATGAATTTGTAAGTGGTACCGATTTCCTTGTGAATAAATCCATGAGGTAGATATTGCCTATACCATTTACATCTGATACATACAGCAATTTATCGTCGCCGGGGACAACAGCAATACTTGTTTTACTGAACTCGGAATCGTAAGTCAATCTTGTAATTTTATTGTCAGATAAATTCAATTCGTAAATATCATTTTTATAAACATCATAATCCCATATTTTGAAATTACGATGAGTATAACTATGGTCAATATTAGTGCCTCTGTCAGATATGAAGTAAATTCTCTTACTATCATAAGACCAGGATATAGATAAAACTGAGAAAATATCGCTTGTCAGTTCGCTCAATTCTTTAGTTTTTAAATTATATACAAAGATGTCCGATTGAATATCTTTGGCTCCAATAAATGCGATTTTTTCACCATCATGTGACCATTGCACGGAGGAAATTGAATTAATACCGAATTTCAATCGCTCGTAATCGCCGTTTTTAGCATCAACGATAAAGATTGCATCTTCACCGCCGGCTTTTGCAGATACAACAATATGTGTTCCGTCCTTATTCCATGAAATTCCGGGAGTAAGCATATTCAAATCTTCAAAATCTTGAGTCCTTGAACTGCTTATTAATTGTTTTACACTTGATTTATCATCTATTCTTCTGACAAAAATACCGAAGACACCGCCGCTTGTAGATATATAAGCCATACTCTCACCATCAGGAGAAATTGCTGGTGAAGAATTATAGAATGTCATATCCTTTTCATGGTCGGTAACAGGAATAGCATAATCTTTTGGGTCAGTAAATAATTCAAGATCGGGGAAATAAAATTTCTTGATATCCCGTTGCCATTTCTCTGAAAATTCTTCCATTGACATCTGGAATGTACTCTGAAACGCCACATCGAGGTTCTTATGGATGCGAAGTCTGTTAATCAAGTCTCCCACTCTTTCTTTGCCGTATGTGTCAGCCACATAACTGTAAAAAGTCTGTCCTCCCCTATATGCCAAATATCCGTTCAGTCGGTTAAGAGGCGGAAGATTTTCACTTAGGGTTAAATCTCGCATAAACATATCGGTCTCTGTATTCATTCCACCAATACTCTGCCATTCAGCAAAGCCCTCGTTCATCCAAAGCGGTATCATAAAGCCTCCGCTCGATGTCAAGGCTGATTGGAAGGTACCCCCATAAAACATATCATTCAAGACTGCGTGTACAAGCTCATGATGAATTACGTGGTCAAGCTGTGCCCAATTACCCTGAAAAGGAACAACTACCCTGTTCTTATAAAGCTCGGTTACACCTCCGACTCCTTCAGGCATGAATTGCATAATGACATTAGTCTGTTGAAACTCATTATGTGAATTGTAAACTACGACTGCGATACGACTCGACATTCTGTGATTAAGAGTACTTGTGATTGCTGTCAGTGATTTTTCAGATGCTCTGATTGTGTAGTCTGCAAGATATTTTGAGCCGTCATCATAATAAACATCAAAATTAACGGATTGCAGGTATTTCCAGTCAAAATCTTTATATTGTACCTTATTCTTACCAAATTGAGAATATAATTGCACATTTACTGACAGTATTGCCAGCATAAATATTAAAATCTTATATTCAATCTTCATTTTCAAATATCCTGTTGACCGATAAATTTGAATATTTCTTTTATAGACACTTAATCACCTATATTGGTTACAATGCACTTCCCATTAGACGTTATAAGTATTCATTAAGTTTAATGCAACCCTAACACATTAACTGTCGGATTTAATTAAACATACAAATTCAATAAATAATAATTCAATCCGTTTATTAACTTTGATTTTGTTCGCAGCGTATAAAAGAGGTCATGTTTGTTTTATTAATTATCGGGGGTTTTTGATTTATTTAAGTACATATTTTGTTTAACAATTGGGAGATATCCTCCTGATGATTTTGATGTTTAATTACAGGAAATTGCTGTGGATAACCCTGAGTGTCCTGACCGGCACACTACTCACAGTATTTTCTTTAAATTATCTGATTGCCGCGGAAGATGAATACGTTGCAGTCAAGGTCGTTCGCAATAATGACAGTAATGAAAATGATATACAAAGCGTCTTGTATGAGAATTCCGTCTTAGACAGCACAATGCTTGAAATTGAAGGAACAGCTTCATACTACGGGAAAAAATTTCATAAAAGAAAAACAGCGAGTGGCGAAAGATATGATATGAATAAATACACCGCTGCTCATCGTACACTGCCGTTTGGTACAATTCTCAAGGTAACAAATCTCGAAAATTCAAAATCTACTTTCGTTCGTATTAATGACAGAGGTCCTTATGTAAGGAAGAGAATTATTGATTTGTCTAAACATTCTGCTCACAGTATTGAAGGTAAGGGTTTACCTTTTGTAAAAATTGAAGGTTTTGTAAGAAAAATGACTGACCTTAGCAATCAACCGGATAAGAACTACTTCTTTGCTTATTCTTTTGCCCATAAGCCGGTAATCGTACCCGCCGATTATCTTAGTATCAGACATTCATTCAGAGATTTCAGCCAAGCAGTAGAGTATTACAGAGAACTTCTCGATTCGAAATTAGCTGACTCATCAGATACTTTCATAGTATTTGATGACGATACATTCAGCTCATTTGATGACTTAACAGAGAATTATCACATAGCAACATGGACACCGGTTCTCAGACGGAGAATACCTGTCATGATGGCTGAGAAAATCTATACTATAAACTAATCCAAATATTTGACTGTCCGGACTTTTAATAAATTGATTTAGATGAGTCCGATTATTGCGAATTCCAAAGGCTGTGCCATTCTCGGCACAGCCTTATTTATTTGATTAGTGTGGTGATTTCATATTCGAGTCAATTACTTCAACCACCCCTGATTCAACATGATAAATCATAGGAAGAACCTCAATAATTCCATGTTTGGCGTTAATGTTTTGAATCAGAGAGTCATTACTGACTTGTTTAAGTCCATGGAATATATTGGCATAAATGCACATATCCAGATGCTCGTGCTTAGGCTCGGGTATTTCAATTTCCTCTTGCTCTGCCTTTATATGTTCAATGATATCCTTAATACAACCGTCACCTAAATGTCCGTGTGCATACGCTTTTATTGCGCCACAATCAGTATGACCCATTATACCAACAAACTTTACACCCAGATGCTCAACAGCATACTGGATACTGCCTAATTCAAACTTCCCGATAATATTACCGGCGGTTCTGATTACAAATATGTCTCCGATTCCGGCATCGAAAAGGGTCTCAACAGGCACACGGCTGTCAGAGCAAGCAACAATAACAGCAAAGGGATTTTGACCTTTTGCATTTTCAAGTATTGTCTTTTTATCCTGATGCGGATGAATTGATACCCCGTCAACAAAACGTTTGTTTCCTTCGAGGAGGACTTCTAAAACATCCATTCCTTCATGCTTATTCTTGGAATGGTCAGCGGCATCCACGGATGTAAATGCCAATATCAACACTAATGTAACTTGTGCTACAAGTCGCAAATAAACTTTCATTGTTTCTATCAATAAAGTTTTACAAAATACATATTTCAAAATACTAAAATATGTAAATAATTGAATATTTTAATAGTTTTTTTAAAAAATAAATCGAAAAAAGTAATTTTAATAATATTATTTAATAAAAATATCAAAATCAAATTGAAATTTATCAAAATCACTACTTGATTAATTAGTATCATAAAAATGCTTCACTCTAACTAAAATATTTTGTAAAAGTAAATTATTATTGAACTTTATTCGTATCTTTTCTTTAATCTGAAATTATTTAAATAAATTTGGACAATTTCTATGGAATCGAGGTACAAAAGCTTTAAGTACATTGAACAATTAAAGGATTTAGTCGGTGAAACAGTAACCCTGAGAGGCTGGGTTTATAACATCACCGGTAAAGGGAAGTTACAATTCATCATGTTGCGTGACGGTACCGGCATAATACAATGTGTAGTATTCAAGAATAATGTAGGTGAAGAACAGTTCAACGAAGCAAAAACTCTGACACAAGAATCATCTATAGAAATCACCGGAAAAGTAGTAGCATCAGAAAAGGCTCCCGGTGGCTTTGAATTAGATGTACAAAGTTTGAAAATATATAGTCTTTCGAAAGATTACCCAATAACACCAAAAGAACACGGTGATGCCTTTTTAATTGAGCACAGACACTTGTGGCTTCGTTCATCACGTCAGATGGCAATTATGAGAGTAAGAGCTGCGGTAATGAAAGCGATTCGGGATTTCTTTGATGGCAACGGATTCAAATTATTGGATTCTCCGATATTGACTCCAAACGCCTGCGAAGGAACTTCTACTCTTTTTGAAACTGAGTACTTTGATTTAGGTAAAGCTTATTTGTCACAATCAGGACAGCTTTATGCCGAGGCTTCTGCTCTTGCCTTGGGTAAAGTATATACTTTTGGACCTGCGTTTCGTGCCGAGAGATCTAAGACAAGAAAACACTTGACCGAATTTTGGATGGTTGAACCTGAAATGGCATTTTTTGATCTCAATGACGACATGGACCTTGCTGAGGACTTAGTCGAATACATAGTACAATTTGTACTCAAAACCTGTCAAAGTGAACTCGCTGTTCTTGAAAGAGATACTCGTCCATTGGAAAAGGTCAGAAGACCTTTCTATCGTATGTCGTATTCTGAGGCAGTTGACTGGTTAGTTAAGAATGATATTCCATTAATTCAAAAAATTGACGGGCAAGATGAAGAAGTTCGCCCATTCCCTTGGGGTGAAGATTTTGGTGCTGTACAGGAAGAAGCGATTATGGAACAATTCGACAAGCCGCTCATCATTCACAGATACCCGACAGATATCAAAGCTTTTTATATGAAACGTGACCCGGACAATCCAAAGGTAGTACTTGCTATGGATATGCTCGGACCTGAAAAAGCCGGTGAAATAATTGGAGGTAGCCAGCGTGAAGATGATTTTGATTTATTATTGGAGCGTATCAAACATGAAAACCTTCCCGATGAGGAGTTCCAATGGTATCTTGACCTTAGAAAATACGGCAGTGTAACTCACAGCGGATTTGGTTTAGGTGTTGAACGTGTGGTAAAATGGATTACCGGAGCTGCACATATACGTGAAACCATTCCATTTCCCCGCATGATTTACAGAATTACTCCCTAACTTTGTTGTATGAATTTCAAAAAAAATAAGTCATATTTTTTATATGACTTATTTTTTTTGCAAGTGATTAGCGAAATCATTCTGACTTCCTAATTATGTTCATAAGAGAAGAAATCTCAATAAAGGGTATATAATATTTATTTCTTATAATAACCTGTACCAATGAAATAATCGCTATTTGGGATTCTTTCGACGTAAACAATCTTCATTTCAATTTCCTTAGAAACAGGATTTTCAAGATGATACTCGACAAAACCCGAGCCTGAAGAATTAATTACATCCAGCATTTCACGGACCGGATACACTCCATTTACATCCTGAATATCAGTAAGTGAAGTATTTTCCAAATCTTTTCTAACCGGATAAGAAATACTTACACCATCAGAATCATCTACGAAGAAGTAACCTGACAAATCTTTCAAAAACCGTGTTAAATCACAATAGTCGCGTACGAATTGCATCCTATCTTCATTTGATTTAACAATCCCTGCAAAAACATCTCCGAAGCCTGTTGCTGTGGTTTGTACACAATTCTTGACAATCATCTTGTCAACTTCACTCTGTTCAAATTCAGATTGACTCAGTGATTCTCCGTAGAATCCAATACCTAACAGATATTTAGTGTCTTTTATATATTTTACAAAAGTTGTTTTTTTCTCATTATTATTCGTTGCCGGATTATCAAAGTAAAACTCTACAAAGCCCTCACCATGTTGACGCAGTGTATTTATAATTATATCGCTTATATTTTGCCCCTTTGTATCTGTATCCTCCGACCGGTCTGTGCCTACATAATCTTTCAAGACCGGATGAGCGATATTGACGAAATTAGTATCATACACGAAAACATAAATTGAAGGGTCATCTTGAATTCGGATATTTTCAACATAAGTTCTGATAAAATCTTCTCTGCTTGAGTCATTTGTGAAGAAATTATTACATACATCTCCGATGCCACCGGATTCGGAAACTCCAACTTCTTTGATAATCTGCTTGTAAGCCTCATAAGCTGATATCTTTTCATCATCGGATTTTGATACACTGTTATCTTCGCAGCTTGCAATTAAAAATAATGCAATAATAGCAATCCAATGAAGTTTAAATAATTTCATACTTTAACCCTTATTAATTTTAAGAAATATTTTAGCTTAAATTAAACGATAAAAATTAGAAAATGTTTTTTTAGAGATATAAAAACCAAACTACAAGTGCTTAATTTGATTAATTGATATAGGAATTGAGATAAAAGCAAGTCAAAATAAAACAATCTTATTATGAATATTATTATCATAATACTATTCTTTGAATACAATTCCTGTTAGTAGTGAGTAGATTAAATATCAAGCTCAGGTTTTACCAGATAGAAGCGTCCGATTTTCGCAATGAGAATTTCACCGTCATCTTTTATGAATTGATAATCTCCTTCCATAGTTCCCCAAGAAGTATCAATCGGACAATGACTGGTATAAGTGAACGATTCGCCCGGATTAAGTTCGGGGAAATAACCAACGACTCCTTCACCTAAGACATCCTCTCTATCACCGTCAGCATTGATAATAATCCAATGCCTTGACAATAATTTGACTCTTACATCACCCTCATTAGATATAATCACAGAATAAGCAAAGTAATTTCTACCGTCTTGAGGAGTATTTTGCTTAGGAATGTAATTCGGATATACTTGCACCCGAATCCCATTAGTAAGAGTATCTGAACTTGTATTCATAAGTTTACAAATTTATAAGCAATAATAAAATAGGAACTCATCAGGCAAACATAAATATCTTATTGAGATGTTATTCAATGGTTTCTTCATCTTCATCATCTTCAACTTTTTCATATTTATCAAATAAAATATTAGTATTCGGTAGGCATTTAACAAGATTCAAAACTTCTTGAAAGTTCAGTCTGTTGTCACGCAAATTTAATATTTTCAACTCTTTAAGAGCACATAGATTAAAATTCAGACTTTTCAGTTTATTACTCTCTAAATTCAGCTCCCTGAGATTTGTCAATGCCGACAATGATGCAGGTATCTCTTCTATTTTATTATTACTTAAATCTAAATAATGTAGATTCGTTAAGTTAGAAATTGCCGGACTGATTTCCTTTATCCTGTTATCTGATAAATCCAGATATTCCAAACCGCGCAAAGCCATCAGATTATCGGGGATACTTTTGAACCTGTTATCCTTGAGTACCAAATTTTTAATATCTTGCGGGAGACCGGTTGGTAAATCTTTCAGCTTTCTACCCGAATAGGAAGCTGTTTCCCCGTCGAATCCGGCACTTGCCTTCAGCAAGGGGAGCTCTGAATTATTCAGCTCCGCCAATTTATTGATTACTGACAGCATAGCACTCTGTGAGCCATCTTCTTGTCTGATTATTTTCTTATAAATATCGAGAGCTTTGGCAAAATTTGATTTTGACTCGGCGAACATAGCCATATCCCGATACAAATACCCTAAATATTCATAAGCTGCCGCGGTCCAATATCTTGCATCGAAAGACTCGGCTCCTGAAATAGTTTTCAAACCAAGACTTATATATTTAGCCGAATTATCGAAATCCTTAGCTTCACGATATGTATTACCTAACTTTATATAGCGAATAGCTGTATTAATATCCGGATTTTTTGCTTCTGAATATGCAAAAAGTACTATCAACAATAAGAATATGATTTTTTTCATCTTGTACAAATCCATGAGTTTTTAATTAAAACGGTGTACGCCAAATATGATAACGAAGTCCGAGATTTACTGACAAGTGAGTTCTGCCTAAGTCATTTACTTCATATCCTCCAACGGCTGTATGAAAAATCAAACTACGTGAGAAAGAGTTATAGACACTCAAACCGGCAAATAATTCGAGCGGCATTCTGCAACTTGGGGCTGCTATGAAATAATCAACAGAAAACAATGCTCCGTCCCAATTCATACGACTATCAGAGCGGTTATAGATTTTTCCGTCAGCCCAGAAGTATCCTAAGTAAAATTCAAAGCCGTGGACAATATTATCGTTCTTTCCAATATCAACCTTGCCTCCGGCACTTAAGGAATTCACGTTTGTATTCCATTGTTCACGGGGAATTATTCCCATATCGGATAAAGACTTATATTCAGTAAAGAATCTCGGTGCTAAATATTCATATCTGACTTGAAATGCTTTGCTGAATCCTACAATATCTCCAATATTCAGATTAATCGCCGCACCAAGTCCCGGGTCATTAGTAAGGACATCATTACCGTTGGAAAAGAATATCTTACTTATACCTGATACAGATAAC